>DASTON010000101.1:0-4139 GCA_035762525.1 Planctomycetota bacterium
GCGTGCGCTCGTCCTTGATCCCCTGGAACTCGTGGTCGAACTTCTCGCGCGGGATGCCCTGGGCGGTCGCGCCGTACATCGTGATGAAGCGCCGGTACGCGTCATATGCAAACCGCGGGTTGCCGGTTCCGCGCGCGAGGCCTTCCACGGACTTGTCGTTGAGCCCGAGGTTGAGGATGGTCTCCATCATTCCCGGCATCGACCGCGCGGCGCCCGACCGCACGGAGACGAGGAGCGGGTCGACGGGATCGCCCAGCTTCTTCCCCGCCACTTTTTCCAGCCGCTTCAGCGCCCGCTTGATTTCAACGTCGAGGCCGCGGGGCCATTTCTTGCCGGACCGGTAGTACAGGTCGCAGACTTCGGTGGTGATCGTGAAGCCGCCGGGCACCGGAAGCCCGAGCCGGGTCATCTCCGCGAGTCCGGCGCCCTTGCCGCCGAGGAGCTCCTTCTGGTCACCCCGACCCTCAGCCTTGCGCGCACCGAAGAAGTAAACCCGCTTGGCGGCCATCGAGAGTCTCCTGACTCCTATGAACGATTGATGATTGACGATTGACGATTAACGATTACCGCAAGGGCAAGAGGCCGATACTTTTGTCGCCACCCAGTCCGGCGGATAAGCATAGATCCGGCCATCGGCCGCTTCACGTTGGCGCCGGAACCAGGCCAAGCCCGCACGGGCGAAGTCTTCGATCTGCTCCCGGGTGATGTCGAGCTGCCAGATCTTGCCGCTTGGGTTCACCATCTGGAATTCGCGGGAAATCCCGAATTCGGGATTGCACCACTGCACGCGGGCCGTCCTGCCTTCGGGCGCGACTTCAACCTTGTGCTGCTCCAATCCGAGCAGAATGCGACGGGTGAGATCGGGGGCAATCGTGTTCCGGACGCCGAAGAAGAGCTGCTCCTCGGGTCGCAACGTCGTCACCTTCGCGGCGATCAGTTCCTCCCGCTCCCGGATCTTGCGAATGAAGAATCCGTGGATTTTCGCGGGGTCCTTGATGATGTCCTTGACGGGCTCCTCGTCCTGCCCGGGAAGCGAGGCGCACCCCGCGGCGAGGGCAACGGCCGGGAGGAGCTTGATGAGATTCATGAGCGGAACGTGAAAAAATCAGTATAGGGGGCCCCCCTCCTGCCGTCTATAAAGAAGGGGTAAGGGGCGTTCTGGAGCGGGTCTCCCGGATATTCGTCCGGACTCCCGACCGCCATCCTTGACTCTCATTTTCCTGTCGGCCTATAATCTGCCCCCGCCGACATCTCTTCTCGGGAGGACTTCTTGAACGGGCCCGTGGACCCGAAGAAAGCACCGGCGCCGCAGACGCAAAGGGTCACGACCGTTTCCAAGGCGATCCCCATGGCACCCCCGGCGCCGAAGCCCGCGCCCAAGCCGCAGCAGCGCAAGCTCCTCGGGAAGATCCTCGAGGAGATGGGCGTCGCCAACCCGGTCCAGGTCAAGGCCGCCATCAAGCGGCAGATGGAGGACTCGGGCAAGCGCATCGGGGACATCCTCCTGGAGATGGGCATCGGGACGCCCGCCCAGATCACCGAGGCCCTCGCGCGCCAGTTTGGATTCCCCTACGTCGACCTCACCGCCCTCAAGATCAATCCCGAGATCACGAAACTCATCAAGCGGGAGATCTGCGAGGAGCGGACCCTCTTCCCGATCATGGCGAACGGGAAGAAGCTCACCGTCGCGATCAGCGACCCCCTCGACTTCGTGGCCCTCGAAGACCTGAAGTTCATCCTGAACACCGAGATCGACTTCGCCCTCTCCCCCAAGCCCGACATCCAGGCGACGATCCAGAAGTACTACGGCACCAAGGACGCGTCCGCCCTCCACGAAACGATCGACCTCGCCACGGCCGCCCAGGACGTCAAGCTGCGCGGCGGCGAAATCGACCTGACCGGCGTGGATCCCGACAAGGACGACGCGCCCGTCATCAAGTTCGTCCAGCTCATGATCGCGGAGGCGATCAAGAACCGGGCGAGCGACATCCACGTCGAGCCCATGGAGGACCGGGTCCGCATCCGGTACCGCGTGGACGGCCAGTGCGCCGAGGTCAACGCGCCGCCGAAGCGCCTGCAGGGCGCGGTGCTCTCGCGCATCAAGATCATGGCGGAGATGGACATCGCCGAGAAGCGCAAGCCCCAGGACGGCCGCATCAAGATCAACGCCGGCGGCCGCGAGCTCGACATCCGCGTCAGCTCCCTCCCGGCCACGCACGGCGAGTCGATCGTCATGCGGCTCCTCGACAAGAAGGCCGGCCTCGTCGGCATGGAAGAACTGGGGTTCTTCACGACGGATTACAAGCGATTCAAGGGCATCATCAAGCGGCCGAACGGCATCGTCCTCGTCACGGGCCCCACGGGATCCGGCAAGACGACGACGCTCTACGCCGCGCTGAAGGAGCTGAACCGGCCCGACGTCAAGATCATCACGGCCGAGAACCCGGTCGAATACAACATCGCGGGCATCAACCAGGCGCAGGTGAAGGCCAACATCGGGATGACGTTCCAGAGGATCCTGCGCGCGATGCTGCGGCAGGCGCCCAACATCATCCTGGTCGGCGAAATCCGCGACCGCGAGACGGCGGAAATCGCGATCCAGGCCGCGCTCACCGGCCACCTCGTCTTCTCGACGCTGCACACGAACGACGCGCCGGGCGCGCTGACCCGCCTCGTCGACATGGGCGTGAAGCCGTTCCTCGTCGCGTCGTCCATCCAGGCGATCATGGCCCAGCGCCTCGTCCGCATCCTGTGCCCCAAGTGCAAGGCGCCCAATCCCGATCCGGACCCCGGCGTGCTCGCCGCGCTGGGCATCAAGCCGGAGGACACGAAGGGCCGCAACATCAGCCGCGCCGTCGGGTGCGACGCCTGCAACAAGAGCGGCTTCCGCGGCCGCAAGGGCATCTTCGAGCTCATGGAGCTCAACAGCACCATCCGCGAGCTGGTGTTCCACAAGCAGCCCACGGCCCGCATCCAGGAGCAGGCCCGGAACAACGGCATGGTCACGCTCCTGGAAGACGGCGTGCGGAAGATCTTTGACGGCATTACGACGCTGGAAGAAGTCCTCACGCTCACGCATCGCGAGGACATCGCCTACTAGAACCGATTCTCGATTTTCGATTCTCGATTGAGGACGTCGCAGGCGGCGGATCAGGCGGTGCGCCAGGCGCGGTCGTAGCGTCCTCGGATTCGGCCAATCGAGAATCGAGAATCCAGAATCGAAACTCGCCCCCGGAGGTTAGATGGCCGTAGAGCTCAACAAGCTGCTCAATCTTGTGGTGGATAAGAGGGCCTCGGACCTCCACCTGACGGTCGGCATCCCGCCCACGATCCGCATCAGCGGCCGCCTCAAGCCGCTGAACGTGCCTCCCCTCACCCCGGACGACACCGTGGGCTTCATGAAGGCGATCACGCCGGAGCGCTGCCAGCACGAGCTCAAGGAGAAGGGCGGCGCCGACTTCGGGTTCGCGTTCGAGAAGAAGGCCCGCTTCCGCGTGTCCGTGTACATGCAGAAGGGCAACGTGGGCGTCGCCCTGCGGCAGATTCCGAACAAGCTGCTGGCGTTCGAGGACATCGGCCTGCCGTCGAGCGTCAAGAACCTCCTCATGCGCCCCCGCGGCCTCGTCCTCGTCACCGGCCCCACGGGCTCCGGCAAGACGACGACGCTCGCCACGATGATCGACTTCATTAACATGGAAGAGGACTGCCACATCATCACGATCGAGGACCCGATCGAGTATTACCACGAGCACAAGAAATCGATCATCACGCAGCGCGAGCTCGGGGTGGACGTCGGGTCGTTCGGCGAGGCGATCCGGCGCGGCCTCCGCATGGATCCCGACGTGATCCTCGTCGGCGAAATGCGCGATCTCGACACGATCTCCGCCGCCATCACCGCGGCCGAGACGGGCCACCTGGTCTTCGGCACGCTGCACACGACCGGCGCCACGCGCACGATCAACCGCATCGTCGACGCGTTCCCCGTCGAGCAGCAGGAGCAGATCCGCGCCCAGCTGTCGACGGCCCTCCTGTCGGTGATCTCGCAGGTCCTCATGCCGAAGGCGGACGAGACCGGCGTGATCGCGGGCTTCGAGATCATGATCGTCACCGCGGCCGTCCAGCACCTGATCCGCGAGAAC
>DASTON010000102.1:0-5902 GCA_035762525.1 Planctomycetota bacterium
TACGCGATGATCCAGGGGGTGGACCGGTTCATCCCCGTCGACGTCTACGTGCCCGGCTGCCCCCCGCGCCCGGAGAGCGTGATCGACGCCATCATGAAGGTCCAGGAGATCGTCGCCCAGGACCGAATCAAGCGCTCGTCCTCCAGGGCCGGGTAGCGCGCCGGCCGTCGTCCCAGCTTCGCGGAAAATCCATGGATGGGTTGAAGATCATCGAGAAACTGGTCACGGCGATGCCGGACGCCGTGACGTCGTCGGGCTCCTTCGCCGGCCAGTACTGGGTGGAGGTCGAGCGGGGGAACACCCTCGCCGTCCTCCGCCTCCTGCGCGACGATCCCGAATTCTCGTTCGACTGCCTGATGGACCTGACGGCGACCGACTGGCTCAACCAGGGCATGCCCGAGCGGTTCTGCGTCGTCTACAACCTGTTCTCGTTCCGGGATCACGCGTACTTCCGGGTCAAGTCGTGGGTTCCGGAGGAAGATCCGGTCATCGACTCCGTCTCGGGCCTGTGGAAATCGGCGCCGTGGGCGGAACGCGAAGTGTACGACCTGTACGGCATCGAATTCGAAGGCCATCCGGACCTGAAGCGGCTGATGCTGCCGGAGTACTACACGGGCCATCCGCTGCGGAAGGACTATCCGGTCACGGGCGCCGGCGAGCGCGACCACTTCCAGAAGTACAACCGCGAAACGGGCGTGTGAGAGCGTGAAGAAAGCAACGAAAGCGAAAGCAGAACGCCGCTTCCAGCTTCCCGCTCCCGGCTCCCAGCCGGGCGCTTCATGCTGGAAGCAGGAAGCAGGGAGCCCGGAGCTGTAATGGAACTGCCTCCCAACCGCCCGACGATGGAAATCGAGCAGGAGCTCGAGGGGGACCTCGGCTCCAAGCGGATGGTCATCAACTTCGGGCCCCAGCACCCGGCGACGCACGGCACGCTCCGCAACATCATCGAGCTCGACGGCGAGATCGTGACCAAGCTGACGCCGGAGATCGGCTACCTGCACAGCGGCTTCGAAAAGCTGGCCGAGTACCGGACCTACAACCAGGTCATCACGATCACCGACCGGATGAACTATCTCTCGCCGCTCTCGAACAACGTCGGGTTCGCGCTGGCGGTGGAAGAGATGATGGGGATCAAGGTGACGCCGCGGTGCGCCTCGATCCGCGTCGTCCTCTCCGAGCTTTCCCGCATCGCCGACCACATCCTGTCCGTCGGCCTCCAGGCGATGGACCTGGGCGCGTTCAGCGTCATGCTCTGGACGTTCATCGAGCGGGAGAAGCTCTACGACATCTTCGAGGCGGTGACCGGCGCCCGCCTCACGACGAGCTACACGCGCATCGGGGGCGTCTTCCGCGACGTCCCGCCGGACTTCGAGGAGATGTGCCGGACGTTCATGAAGAAGTGCGAAAAGACGATCGACGAGATCGAATCGGTGCTCAACGAGAACCGCATCTTCCTCGACCGGACGAGGGGCGTCGGAGCCATCTCCCGCCAGGACGCCATCAGCTGCGGACTCTCCGGCCCGCTCCTCCGCGCGTGCGGCGTGCCGCGCGACATCCGCAAGGACCGGCCCTACCTGGGCTACGAAGATTACCAGTTCGACCTCATCACGGCGGAGGACGGCGACGTCTGGTCGCGGTACCAGGTGCGCGTCGGCGAGATGCGCCAGGCGCTCCGGATCGTCGACCAGGCGCTGAAGAAGATGCCGAAGGGCCCCGTCAACGTGGACGATCCGCGCGTCGCGCTGCCCCCCAAGGACGCGTTCAACAAGCCGCAGGGCGGGATGGAGGGGCTGATCTATCATTTCAAGAACTACATGTTCGGCCACGGGGTGTGCCCGCCGAAGGGCGAGATCTACTCCTCGACCGAGGCCCCGAACGGGGAGCTGGGCTGGTACCTCGTGAGCGACGGCACGCAGAAGCCGTGGCGCATGCGCGTGCGGCCGCCGAGCCTGTACAACTACCAGGCCTTCCCGCGCATGTGCGAAGGCAAGCTGTTGTCAGACATGGTCGCAGTCCTATCAAGCTTGAATATCATTGCCGGAGAATTGGATCGCTAGAACGAGAGATTTGCGATTGATGATTGGCGATTGCCGGAGGGGAATCGTCAATCGTTAATCGTCAATCGTTCCCAAGAACCATGGAATTCAGCAAGGCGGTCCTAGCCGAGTTGGAATCAATCTGCTCGCGTTATCCCAAACGCGAGGCGGCCCTGTTGCCCGCCTTGCGGTTGCTGGAGCGTGAATTTGGTTCGATCAGCGATGAGGGGATGAAGTACGTGGCGAAGCTGATCGGCGTGCCGGCCGCGAAAGTCTTCGGTGTCGTCACGTTTTACACGCACTACAAGCGGGCCGGCGAGGGGAAGTTCCAGCTCCAGGTGTGCGCGACGCTGCCGTGCGCGCTGCGGGGCGGGCTCGACCTCTACCGCCATCTCAGCAGGACGCTGGGCATCCGCGCCGGAGAGACGACGCCGGAAGGGCTCTTCACGCTCAAGAAGGTCGAGTGCCTCGCGAACTGCGACAAGGCGCCGTGCCTCCAGGTGAACGAGGACTTCTTCG
Source organism: Planctomycetota bacterium (assembly GCA_035762525.1). GTDB lineage: Bacteria > Planctomycetota > MHYJ01 > MHYJ01 > JACPRB01 > DASRJF01. The sequence continues at coordinate 2,556 of DASTON010000102.1, forward strand.
ACCACGTCACGACGGCCGAAGCGGACACGATGGTGGCGAAGATGCGGCGGGCGGAATGGACCGCCAAGCTCCCGCCGTACACGGTGCCGAAGACCAAGTATCCGCCCGTGCTCCTCGAGGCGGTGCTGGAAGCCGGTTCGAATACGCTCGCCCACTACGAGAAGCGCGGCGGCTACAAGCAGGCGGCGAAGGTCTACACGACGATGAAGCCGCCCGACCTCATCGACTTCGTCAAGAAGTCCGGCCTGCGCGGCCGCGGCGGCGCGGGCTTCCCGACCGGCATGAAGTGGGGATTCGTCCCCGCGGCGAACCCGAAGCCCAAGTACCTCGTCTGCAACGACGACGAGAGCGAACCCGGGACGTTCAAGGACAAGATGCTCACCGAACGCGACCCGCATCGCGTGCTCGAGGGGATCCAGGTCGCCGCGTTCGCGATCCAGGCGCACGACGCCTACATCTACATCCGCGGGGAGTTCGGCCACGGCGCCCGGGTGATGCAGGCCGCCATCGACGAGGCGTACGCGAAGGGGCTGTTCGGCAAGGACCTGTACGGGACGGGCTACAAGCTCGACGTGACGCTCCACCGCGGCGCGGGCGCGTACATCTGCGGCGAGGAGACCGGGCTGCTCTCGTCGCTCGAGGGCGGCCGCGGCTATCCGAAGATCAAGCCGCCGTTCCCCGCGGTCGAGGGCCTTTTCCGGTCGCCGACGATCGTGAACAACGTCGAGACGCTGGCGATGGTGCCGCTCATCCTCGAGAAGGGGATCGAGTGGTTCCGCAGCGTGGGCACGGAGAAGAGCCCCGGCACGAAGATCTTCTGCCTCTGCGGCCACGTCCAGCGCCCCGGGCTCTACGAAGTGCCGCTCGGCATCCCGCTGCGCGAGATGATCTACGACCTCGGCGGCGGCATCGCCGGCGGGCGCAAGTTGAAGGCGGTCATCCCCGGCGGATCGAGCGCGGCGGTCCTGACGGCGGACGAGATCGACGTGAAGATGGACTTCGATTCGCTCGCCGCCGCGAAGACGATGCTCGGCTCGGGCGGCGTGATCGTCATGGACGACTCCACGTGCATGGTCGAGGCGCTCTGGAACGTCCTGCGCTTCTACCACCACGAGTCGTGCGGGCAGTGCACGCCGTGCCGCGAAGGCACGGGCTGGCTCGACAAGATCCTGCACCGCCTCGAGGCGGGCCGGGGGACGTCCGCGGACCTCGGCGTCATCCTGGAGATCTGCGACGAGATGGTCGGCCGCACCATCTGCGTGCTGGCGGACGCCGCGGCGATGCCCGCGAAGAGCATCGTCCAAAAGTTCAAAGGGGAGTTCGAGCAGCACGTGGCCGAGAAACGCTGTCCATTCAAGGCGAATGGAGCGGAAACGAAAGCCCCGGAAGCGGTGGGGTCAGGACATCATGGGTAGAGGTTCGATTCTCGATTCTCGATTCTCGATTGAAGAGTCGCGGACGCGATCCGGAGAATTGCGAGAGGCTTTTCAGGAGATCTCGTGAAAAGGAATCGGGCAATCGAGAATCGAGAATCGAGAATCGGGAATTGTCCTTAATGGCAAAGATCAAGCTGAACGGGAAAGAGCTCGAGGTTGCAGCCGGGAAGCCTCTTCTCCAGGGGTGTCTCGATGCGGGCGCTTACGTTCCGCACTACTGCTACCACCCCGGCCTGACGCCCGCGGGCAACTGCCGCATGTGCCTGGTCAAGGTGTCGAACAGCCGCAAGCTCGAGGCGTCCTGCATGTACCCGGCGACGGACGGGCTCGAGGTCACGACCGAGGGTCCCGAGGTCGAGAAGGCGCGCAAGGACGTCATGGAGTTCCTCCTCATCAATCACCCGCTGGATTGCCCGATCTGCGACAAGGCGGGGGAGTGCGCGCTGCAGGACTACACGTACACCTACCGCGGCGGGCTCTCGCGCTTCCAGGAGCCCAAGAACATCCGGCACACGAAGGACCTGGGGCCGAACATCAAGATCTGGGGCAACCGGTGCATCGTCTGCACGCGGTGCGTCCGGTTCACGGACGAGATCTCGGGCACGGGCGAGCTGTGCGTCGTGAATCGCGGCGACCACTCCGTCGTCGACGTCTTCCCCGGGGTCCCGATCGACAACCCGCTGTCGCTGAACGTCGTCGACATCTGCCCGGTCGGCGCGCTCATCGACAAGAACTTCCTCTTCGCCGCGCGCGTGTGGTTCGCCAAGCAGACCAAGACCGTGTGCGGGAGCTGCTCGCGCGGCTGCAACGCGACGGTCACCGCGCTCGACGAGCAGATCAAGCGGATCATCGCCCGTCCCAACCTGGACGTGAACCAGTACTGGATGTGCGACGAGGGGCGGCTGAACCACGCGTTCGTGCGCTCGGAGAAGCGGCTGACGACGGCGCGCGGGACGGCGCGGGAGCTGGCCGCCGCGGCCAACGCGATCGTCGGAAAGCACGGAGCGGAATCGGTCGGCGGCCTCGTCTCCGCGTGGAACACGATCGAGGAGATGTACCTCTTCCGCCGGCTGATGGCGGCGCTGAAGGCGGCCTACCCCGGGTTGCTCACGCGGACGCGGGGGGAACGGCAGGAATTCCCGGGCGGCTTCACGATCGAATCCGACAAGACTCCGAACCGCGCGGGCGGCGAAATCCTGTTCGGAACGGAGAGCGCCAACGCGGGGCTGGAGGGCGTGATCTCGGCCGTCCAATCCGGGAAGCTCAAGGGGCTCATCGTCCTGAACGGGATGCCGGACTTCGCGTTCCCCGAACCGCTCGTCCAGGCGGCCGAGAAGCTCGAGTTCCTGGCGGTGATCGACATCCTCTCGTCGCCCCTGTCGGAAAAGGCGCACGTCGTGCTGCCGGGCGCGGCCTGGGCGGAGAAGGACGGGACGTTCGTCAACTTCCAGCGCCGGGCGCAGCGGATCCGCGCCGCCGTGAAACCGCCGGGATCCGCGGCGTCGGAAATCGAGGCGCTCCAGAACGCGCTCGTCGACCTCCAGGCGCGGGAGCGGGTCCTGTCCGCCGAGGGAGTCTTCCGCGAGATGGCGAAGGAAGTCCGGGAATTCGCGGGCCTCGACTACGGGCGGATCGGCCTGCAGGGCGCGTCCCTCGACAAGCTCGGGACGGGGGCGCCATGAGCCCCTTCCTGGCGTTCCTCCTCAAGGTCGTCTTCGTCCTGCTGCTGATCCTCCAGGGCGTGCCGGTCCTCATCTGGCTGGAACGGAAGATTTCCGCGTTCATCCAGGGCCGGGTGGGGCCGAACCGGACGTCGATCCTCGGCATCAAGGCGGCGGGCTTCTTCCAGCCGCTGGCCGACGCGATCAAGCTCTTCTTCAAGGAAGACATCACGCCGACGATGGTCGACAA
>DASTON010000103.1:0-3224 GCA_035762525.1 Planctomycetota bacterium
TACACCCGGATGGGGTGGGTCAATCTCATGTCCGCCGGGGTGATGCGGGCGCTCTCGAAATACTCGGGGGACATCTTCCCGATGGATGTCTACCTGGCGAATCCGTCCGTGGATGACAAGGAGATTGCGGGGAGAATCAACGAGCACCGGCAGGTTTTTCGCGAGTCGCTGCCGGCGTTGAAGGCGTTGAAGTACGATCCGTTCACGACGAAGACGCGCCGCCGTTTCTTCGGCGGGGCGGAGGCGCCGGCCCCGGCCCCGGGAGCGACGAAGCCCCCTTCTACGCCGTGATGCCCATCCGTCTCATCACTTCGCCGAACTGCGCGTTCGAGTAGTACTTGATCGAGATGGTTCCGGCGGAACCGCGCGCGTCGATCTCGACTTTCGTCCCCAGGTGCTGGCTGATCTTCCGCTCCAGGTCGAGCAGGTGCGCGTCCTTCTTGGCGTTGAACTTCGACCCGCGGTGACGCGACTTCGAGGCCGGTTGTGCGGCCGCCAGCTGTTCCACCGCGCGGACCGACAAATCCTCGGCCACGATCTTCTTCATGAGCGTCAGGCGGGTGGCCGGATCCGAGATCGCGAGAAGGGCTCGAGCGTGACCCATCGACAGGGCGCCGCTCGCCACCGCCTCTTGAACGTCCGCAGGCAACTCCAAGAGCCTCAAGAAGTTAGCGATGGTGGGGCGTCCAAGCCCCACCGCTTTCGCGGCTTCGTCCTGGGACCAGCTGTTGGCCTGCATGAGCTGACGGAAGGCGCGCGCTTTCTCGAGCGGATTCAGGTCGCGGCGCTGGAGGTTTTCGATCAGCGCCATCTGGAGCATCGCGTGATCGTCCACGTTGCGGACGACGACCGGGAGGCGATCCAGGCCGGCGCGCCGGGCCGCGCGGAAGCGGCGCTCGCCCGCGACGATCTCGAGCATCCCGTCGCGGCGGCGGGCGACGATCGGCTGGAGCACGCCGGAGGACTTGATGGACGCGGCGAGCGATTCGAGATCCTCTTCGTCGAAGGCGGTGCGCGGCTGGTGGGGATTGGGGCGCAGCTCGTCGAGCCGCGCGTAGTGCAAACCGTCCCCGTTCCGCCCGGACCCTTCCGGAAGCGGCGCGGAGTCGACCGCGACGGGCTCGGCGGAAGCCGCTCCGAGGAGCGCGTCGAGACCCAGACCCAGGCGTCGATTGTCCTTCATACCCTCTCTCCTGACTCGGAAGGATTATCGGCGGGATTCACTGAAAAATAAAGCACAATTTGTAACTTATGATTTGGGCGTGCGAATCGACTTGCCAATCGCCGATCCGTGATCTCAAATCGTCTCCCGTGACCAACGTATGGACGATCGCGTGGGCGACCTATCGGGAAATCACCACGCGGCCCCTGTACTTCGTCACCCTGGCGGTTTTCTCCCTCCTCATCTTCTGCTCGAGCTTCCTGACGCAGTTCTCCTTCTACATGGAGACGCAGATGGTGCGGGAGATGGGGATGGCCTCGCTCGTCCTGTGGGGATTCCTCATCACGGTGCTTCTGAGCGGGGTGATCGTGACGCAGGAGCTCGAGGACCGGACGGCGGTGACGTTGCTCACGAAGCCGGTGCGGCGCAGCGCGTTTCTCCTCGGAAAGTACTTCGGCCTGTTCTTTTCGCTCGCGGCCGGGCTCGTGATCCTCGCGGGGATCCTCTTCTACACGCTCTGGTGGATGGCGAAGGGAACGCTGTTCGGCCATCCGCCGCTGGGGGCGGCGCTTCTTTGGAGCTGCATCGCCGGCTTTCCGCTCGGCATGATCCTGATCGGGTGGGGGGCCCGCCGGGCGCGGACCCAGGAGGCGACGACCAGCGGCCGCGCTCCGCGGCGCCTGATGTGGGCGGGGAAGGGGGTCCTGGCGGCGTCCGCGGTCGCGTTCCTATTGGGGCTCGAGCTGTCGCGCGGCGGATTCGCGGACGGCGACGTGGGGTGGTCGGCGCTCCGCCGCGCCCACGCCGACGTGACGGTGTGGGACTACGCCTCCGCCTTCATGGGCGAGAGCGGCGGGGTCGTGTTGGAAGGCCTCATCCTCTCGATCCTCCAGGTCGGCGTGCTCGCCGCGGTGTGCGTCGCGCTCAGCGCGTTCCTTCCGATCGTCGTCTCGGTCTCCGCCACCGCGTTCGTCTACGTCCTGGGCCACCTGATGGTGCCGATGCAGGCCAGCCTGGAGGGGATGAAGTCGCCCGTCCTGACGTGGGCCGGCAAGATCCTGGGCCTCGCGATCCCCAACCTGGGGCTCTTGAACTTGCAGGTGCACTTCAGCGAGGGTACAATGGTGGGTCCAGGTTATCTTGCGTTGGCCGCCCTGCACTCGGCGATCTACGCGACCGTCGTGTTCCTCGTGGCCTGTTCGCTGTTCGAACGTCGGGAGATCCGATGACGGCTCGCGGCGCGTGACACCATGAAATACGGCATCCTGGGCGACATCCACGCGAACCTCGAGGCATTCGAGGCCGTCATCGCGGAGATGGAGCGCCAGGGCGTCAAGAAGTTCATCTCGGTGGGGGACCTCGTCGGGTACGGCGCCAACCCGCGGGAGTGCATCGACCGGGTGCGGGCCATCGACGCCGTCGTCGTCGCGGGGAACCACGATTTCGCGGCGGTCGACAAGCTCAACATCGACTTCTTCAACACGTACGCCCGGGAGAGCGCGCTCTGGACCCGCAGCGCGCTGCGCGACAAGGACCGCGACTACATCAAGAGCCTGAAGCTGATCGAGTACTGCGACAACTTCACGGTGGTCCATTCGACGCTCTACATGCCCGAGCTCTTCGAGTACATCCAGACGAGCTACGACGCGCACCTGTCGTTCGAGCAGCAGACCACGCCGCTTTCCTTCCTGGGCCACTCGCACGTTCCCGTGAACTTCTTCAAGCGCAAGAACGTGAGCTTCAACATGGAGACGGACGTGAAGCTCGAGGACGGCGTGAAGGCGATGATCAACGTGGGCTCGATCGGCCAGCCCCGCGACGAGAATCCGGACGCGGTGTGCGTGGTGTACGACTCGGACGCGATGAAGATCGTGATCACGCGCGTCCGGTACGACGTCGAGAAGGCCGCCTCGAAGATCGTGGGGGCGGGCCTGCCGGAAATCCTCGCCGAGCGCTTGAAATACGGTCGATAAAGGTCCGATGGACCTGGGCATCCCTCCGCCGTTGCCGCCCCCTCGCCCGAGCCGAAATCCGTTCCGGCGCCTCTACGCGTGGATCCTCA
>DASTON010000104.1:0-8380 GCA_035762525.1 Planctomycetota bacterium
GCGGTCTACGAACGGCGGCGGGGAAGGGAGCTCCAGAGCGAAGTGCTGCTCGCCGACAGCGCCCACACGCGTTCGGACGTCCTCGCGACGGCGGGCGTGATCGCCTCCCTTCTTCTCGCGCGCCGGCTGCCGTGGCTCGACATGGCGGTGGCCGTGGCGATCGCCGGACTCATCGCGTGGGCGGCCGTGCGCGTCGCGCTCTCCGGCGCCGGGGTCCTGGCGGACCGCGCGGTGCTCGATCCCGGGGGCATCAAGGACGTGGCGCTCGGCGTCGAAGGCGTGATCGAGTGCCACGAGGTGCGGACCCGGGGCACGAGGGACGCCATCTTCTGCGACCTGCGGATCCACCTGCCGCCCGATCTTTCCCTCGTCCGCGCGCACGAGATCGGCCACAAAGTGGAAAGCCGGCTCAAGGAAGCGTTCCCGGGCTTGCGCGACGTCGTCGTCCACGTCGAGCCGCACGAGCACGATCCGGCGTTGTAGTATTATTTTTTGGACAGCGTTTGGCCTTGGCGGCCGTATACTCTCTGAGAGCTGGTGTCGGGTCCCCAAGGTCCTTGAGGGAGGTGCGGCATGAGACTTTCGGCGAAGGTGGTGATCCTGGCCGCGTGCGCCGGGATCGGCATGACGGCGGGCGGTCCGCCCCCGTGGATGAAGCTGGATCGCGCGAAGGCGATGGCCCAGGAAACGGGCAAGCCTCTCGCGGTGTACGCGACCGTCGACGGCAAGGACGCCTCCGGCTGCTGAGGGGGCAGCCCCGAAGCTGACCAGTCGGTCAGATCAAACGCGGTTTCTCCCCGCCATCCCGAGTTCATCTGGGTTCGCGCCTCCGACCTCAAGACCGCCCGGGAAGTGGATTCCCCCGGCGGCGGCGCCAACCTCATCTTCATCGATCCGGACGGCGACCGGTTCCACATCGTGAACATCCAGGCGGGCGGCGACGAGCGCGTTCTTTCGGCGCTCGATGAAGCCCTCGAGAAGTACAAGAGCAAGGACGTTCCCTGGTTCGACGGCGTCCCCGACACCACGGCTCCCGAGTACAAGGACAAGCTGGTGGTCTACGCGTTCGTGGACGACAAGGAAGCCTCGACCAAGACGGTGAAGGCGTTGTCGCATCCGTGGATCGCGAAGGACCACGACCGGATGGTCTTCGTCAAGCAGCTCGGCCGGGACGGCGAGCTGGCGAAGAAGTTCCAGGTGGCCACGGTCCCGACGCTGGTGTACGTTGCGCCCGGTCTCAAGGAAAGCGACCGGCTCGTCGAGCGCAAGGGCGGCGAAGCGACCCTGCGGATGATCCGCGGCGTCCAGAAGAGGGCCTTCGAGAAGATCAAGAAGGCGCTGGACCCGGCGGCGAAGTAGCCCGAACGGAATCTCGAACCCCGCGGCGAGCGATCGCCGCGGGGTTTTTTCTTGTATAGAACGGAGTCATGGTGCGATTCGCCCTCGCCGCTGCCGTCGCCGCGCTCCTGCCGGTCGGTCCGCCGTGGATCAAGCTGGACGAAGCCTTCGCGGCCGCCGCCTCGACCGAGAAACTGATCGCCGTCTATTGCCCGCTGCCGGCGACCGACAACATGGAGGACGAGTCTTCCGCGGACGCCGACAAGGCGCTCCTGTCGAAGGAGGTCGCGGCGCGGTTCGGCGAGTTCTTCTGGGTGAAGGCGTGGGATCGGGCGACGTTGAAGCGGATCGACGCCCCCGAGAAAGGTACGCACTTCGTCTTCGTGGATCCGGACGGGGGGACGGTGGGGGTCTGGCAGCACCAGATGGGAGGCGTCAAGGCGCTCCTGAAGGCGCTGGACGAGGCGAAGTCGCTCTACCAGCGGGCCGACGTGCCCTGGTTCGACGGGGAGCCCGATACGGCGGACGAGAAGTTCCGCCGCAAGCTGATCGTCTACTCGTTCCTCGACGACAAGGAGCCGTCGGCGAAAGTCATCAAGGCGCTCGAGCATCCCTGGGTCGCGCGGGATCATGCCCGGGTGGTGTTCGTCCGCAAGTACGTGCTCGACTCGCCGCTGGCGAAGCGGTTCAAGATCACGTCCGCGCCCACGCTGGTCTTCTACGACGCGACGCAGAAAGAGGGGAAAGAGGTCGTCGAGAGGATCAGCGGGGAGGTCAAGGTCCGCCAGGTTCGCGCGCCGATGAAGAAGTTTTTCGAGCGACTGAAGAAGCTGACCGCCGAAGGCAAGTGAGCTATGAGCTCTAAGCTCTAAGCTGTAAGCCGGAGCCCGTACGGGCTCTTTCTGGCCTAAAGCTTATGGCTTAGAGCTTAAAGCTGGCTTAGCCGTTCTTGCGGTCCCAATCGTACGGAATCCCCGGATCGTTCCACGGCTTGCGGAATTCGTCCGGATCCTTGTGGCTGTACGGCTCCGTCGGGACGTTGATCACCACCGCCTCCTCCTCGCTCACGCACTTGAAGCCGTGCCAGACGAGGGCGGGGACCTGGACGCTGATCGGGCTGCGAATCCCCAGGAAGAACTCGTTTACGACGCCCTTGGTGGGGGACTGCGGCCGGTCGTCGTACAGGACCAGCTTGATTTGCCCGTGGACGCAGCAGAAGTTGTCGACCTGGACCTTGTGGTAGTGCCACCCCTTCACGACGCCGGGATACGCCGTCGTCATGTAGGTCTGGCCGAACTTGATGAAGTTCGGATCGTCGCGCCGGACGAGCTCCATCAAGTGGCCGCGCTCGTCGGCGATCGGCTTCAGCGGTTTGACTTTGCAACCATCGATCAAGGGGTTTGGCATGGGCGGACAATAGCAAAGACCCGAGTCCTAAGTCCAAGGTCCGAAGGCCGAAGTCCGAAGCCGAAGCGTCCGACGTCCCAAGAATCAGGAGTGGAGGGCCAGGGCTATCGACAGCTCAGAATAGAACGCGACGCAGTCGGCGTTTTCGGGCAGACCCGCAACCTGACCGTCCCCTAGTTCCACCATGATCCAGTCGCCGCTCGTGGCCTTGGCTATATCCATCGTAAAGAACCGGCTCTTGACTCGTGCCGCGGGTGCGGAAAACCGATCCAAGGGGGGTGACGAGTCCTTGTAGTCGGCCGTTTCCCAATAGGGCACGGCATACATCGGTTGGCCGTCGAAGTAGAAGATCCTGTACTCCAAGGTCATCGGCATTCCACTCTTGGGATGCGCTCCGACCGGCTCAAGCTCAACAAATTCCCGGTACACCAGTCCGCCCACCAAGGAATCGCCCTGCAATTCCAGGAACCGCCTTGTGATGCGCTCAACTGCCGAGGAGTCTGACGCGTCCGGGATGAAGCAGGCTTCGTTCCAGTAATGCTTTTGCGACTTGACGTAGTCCTTGAGAACGATCGCGGAACTTGAAAAGGGGCGTAAGGCGTTCCTGATGACCGCGAAGTCAGGCGGCCCCTCCAAGGGAATAATCGCGGTCCGCGGCGTGATGTCCGAGAAGTGGTGATACCAATTCGCCAATTCGTGGCAATACGAATAGGCGACCGGATCATTGATCAAACGAACTCCTCGTCGTTGAAGCGCCGCATGCAAGAGGGCGTACTGGGAGCTTCGCAGCATCCATCCCCGATAGACGGTGGGTTCGGGAGTCTCGGTGACGGGCACTCTCTTGACGGCTCGTTCGGCGTCGCCATCGTTGACGAGGGCTTCGTAGTTGAACAGCGTGGTGCGAAGTCCGTGGAATCTTGCGGCCGCGTATTCGGCCTTGTAGGGTTCGTCGACCGCCGACCTGTCCAAGGGATCGCTGCAATAGATGACCGTCATCGATTACAACTTCCGGCTTGCGAGAATCCGGTCGATCGTCTCGACGACCTTGGCTGATGATGCGGGTCGAGCGACCGGCGAGGGGGCCAGCAGGAGCTGGACGAACGTCGCGAGCGCGTCGTCGATCGAGGGACGGACCTCCTGGATCGGGACCGGCATCGTGCCCGACGCGACCGATTGGGCGACGATGTTGCTGTCGCTGCCCGGGTGGGGACGGAGTCCCGAGAGCATTTCGTAGAGCACGACGCCGAGCGAGTAGATGTCGCACCGCGCGTCGGCCTTCTCGCCTCGCAGGCGCTCCGGGGCCGAGTACTGCAGCGTGCCGATGAACTCGTCCGCGCGCGTGATCGGCGTGTGTTCCTCGATCGCCGGCTTGAGGAGGCCGAAGTCGAGCAGTTTCACGCGATCCTGGTCGTCCACGATGACGTTCGAGGGCTTGATGTCGCGGTGGAGCAGGCCCATCCCGTGCGCGTGCATCAGTCCCGCGGCGATCTGCCGCGCGAGCTTCAGGGCGCGCACGGGCTTGATCGGCCCCTCGTCCCGCAGGATGACGTCGAGCGGCCGCCCGTGGACGCGCTCCATCGCGATGTAGACCCGGCCGCGCGCCTTGCCCGCGTCGAAGACCTTCATCAGGTTCGCGTGGTCGAGGCGCCCCGCGGAATTCGCCTCGCGCGTGAAGCGGGCGACATAGTCCGCGTTGTACGCGTGGTCGGGGTGGAGGATCTTGATCGCCACATCGCGGTCGAGGGAGAGGTCGCGCGCCGCGTACACCGATCCGCCGCCGCCGCGGCCGAGCATCTCGCCGATCTCGTACTTGCCGATTCGCGGCTTCCCCCCGGCGCGGAGCCGGTCGCCCTCCGCGGCCGCTTCCTTGAGCCGCTCGATGACTTCCTCGTCGGGCGCCGTCGCGGGAAGGACGTCGTAGGCGTCCGCCCGGCGCGCCCTCAGGATGCCGTGGAGGTCATCCGGGTCTTCGAAGGCGAGCACCGGCAGCGGCCACAGGTTCATGAGCCGGCCGACGAGGAGCGCGCTCAGCCGCCCCCCGCGCCAGAGGAGGAGCGCCGCCCGGGGCTGGATCCGGCGCACCGCGTCCGTGACGCCTTCGAACTGCCCTTCGAGGACGGGAGTGAATCCGGCCTTGGTCACCAGCGCGCGGAAGCGCTCCCCCGCGGGCGCGTCGTCGGTGACGATGAGGATGCTCGGAGGATGAGCCATGAATCCTGAGTATAGGCAGATTCTCGATTGCTGGGTAGGCAACAGGATCGGGTCGAGCATCCTGCGGAGCTTTGCACAAATCGCGGTGGACGATCGGCGATGGAATCGAGAATCGAGAATCGAGAATCGATTGGTCAGGCCGGATTTGGTAGAGCGCTACGTACCAGGTGGGGATGATAGTCCTGTAAAGCCCGGACTTCGAGCTGTCGCTTGAGCAGCGCCTCGATCCCGCTGGCCGCGGCCTGGGCCGCCGCGATGGACGTGATCACGTGGATGCCGTGCGCCACGGCGAACGCGCGGATCTGGCCCTCGTCCGTCTTCGCGCCCTTGCCGCTGGGCGTGTTGATGATCAGGTCGATCTCGCGGTTGATGACGAGGTCGATCGCGTTGGGACGCCCCTCCTTGATCTTGAAGATGGAGCGGACCTGCACGCCGTTCCGCTCCAGGGCGCGCGCCGTCCCGCCGGTCGCGACGAGCGTGAATCCCATCATCTCGAGCCGCTTCGCGATCTGGATGAGATCGCGCTTGTCGTGGTCCTTCACGCTCAGGAAGATCGTGCCCTTCGTCGGCAGCTTGTGGCCCGCGCCCATCTGCGCCTTCGCGTAGGCGCGGCCGAAGTCGAGGTCGATCCCCATCACCTCGCCCGTCGATTTCATCTCCGGCCCGAGGATGATGTCCGTCCCCGCGAACTTGCGGAAGGGGAAGACCGACTCCTTGACGCTCACGTGGCGGGGCTCGATCTCGCGCTTCAGGCCGAGGTCGCGCAGCTTGTGGCCCGCCATGAGGCGCGCGGCCATCTTGGCGAGCGGGATCCCGATCGCCTTCGCCGTGAAGGGCACCGTGCGCGACGCCCGCGGGTTCACTTCGAGCACGTAGGCCGTCTCCGCCTTGATGGCGAACTGGATGTTCATGAGGCCGCGCACGTCGAGCTCCTTCGCGAGCGCCACCGTCGCGCGGCGGATGCGCTCCATCTGGGCCTCCGACAGCGTGTGCGCCGGGATCGCCATGGCGCTGTCGCCGGAATGGACGCCCGCCATCTCGATGTGCTCGAGGATGCCGCCGATGAAGACGTCCTCGCCGTCGCAGAGCGCGTCCACGTCGACCTCGATCGCGTCCTCGATGAACTTGTCGACGAGCACCGGATGGTCCGGGTTGACGTCCGTGGCCTCCTTCATGAAGCGCTGCAGCATGTCGTCGTCGTAGCAGATCGCCATGGCGCGGCCGCCGAGGACGTAGCTGGGGCGGACGAGGACCGGGTACCCGAGCGACGCCGCGATCCGGCTCGCCGTCTCGAAGTCGTTCGCGATCCCGCTGGGCGGCTGGGAGAGGCCGAGTTTCTTGATGACCTCGACGAACTTCTCGCGGTCCTCCGCTCGCTCGATGGAGTCGATCGACGTCCCGAGGATCTTCACGCCCGCGTCGACGAGCGCCCGCGCCAGGTTGAGCGGGGTCTGGCCGCCGAGCTGGACGATGACGCCCTCGGGCTTCATCGTCTCCCAGATGTTGAGGACGTCCTCCTCGGTCAGCGGATCGAAGAAGAGCTGGTCGCTGATGTCGTAGTCGGTCGAGACGGTCTCGGGATTGGAGTTGACCATGATCACTTCGTACCCGAGCTCGCGCAGCGCGAACGAGGCGTGGACGCAGCAGTAGTCGAACTCGATGCCCTGCCCGATGCGGTTGGGCCCGCCGCCCAGGATCATGATCTTCTTGCGGTCGTCGGAGCGGTGCTCACTCTCGCGCTCGTACGTGGAGTAGTAGTACGGCGTGGCGGCTTCGAACTCCGCGGCGCACGTGTCGACGAGCTTGTAGGCCGGGCGGATGCCGAGTTCGTGCCGGCGGCGCCGGACTTCCTGGGCGTTCGACTTGAAGAGGACCGCGAGCTGCCGGTCGGAGAACCCGAGGCGCTTCGCCCGGCGCATGTCCCCGGGGCTCACCTGATCGAGCGACCCGATGCGGGCGAGCTCATCTTCGAGCGCGACGATCTGGCGGATCTCCTCGAGGAACCAGGGGTCGATCTTCGTGACGCCCGCGATCTCCTCGACCGTCATGCCGAGCTTGAAGGCGTACCGGATGTAGTAGAGGCGCTCCACGTTGGGCGAGCTCAGCCGGGACGACACCTGCTCGCGGGTCGGCGGCGAGCCGCCGAGCATCAGGTCCTTGCGGTCGAGTCCGAGGCCGCTCCGGTCCTGCTCCAGCGACCGGATCGACTTCTGGAGCGCCTCCTTGAACGTGCGGCCGATCGACATCGTCTCGCCGACGCTCTTCATCTGGATCGTGAGCGTCGGGTCGGCCTCGGGGAACTTCTCGAACGCCCACCGCGGCGTCTTGACCACGACGTAGTCGATCGTCGGTTCGAAGCAGGCGGGCGTCTTCCGGGTGATGTCGTTCGGGATCTCGTCGAGCGTGTAGCCCACCGCGAGCTTCGCGGAGATCTTCGCGATTGGGAACCCCGTGGCCTTGGACGCGAGCGCCGAGCTGCGCGAGACGCGCGGGTTCATCTCGATGACGACGAGCCGGCCGTCGCCCGGGTGGACGGCGAACTGGATGTTGGAGCCGCCGCACTCGATGCCGATCTCGCGCATGATGAGGACGGACGCGTCGCGCATCGCCTGGTACTCGCGGTCCGTGAGCGTCTGGGCGGGCGCGACGGTGATGGAGTCGCCCGTGTGGACGCCCATGGGGTCGAAGTTCTCGATCGAGCAGACGATGACGACGTTGTCCTTCTTGTCGCGCATCACCTCGAGCTCGTACTCCTTCCAGCCGAAGATGGACTCCTCGATCAGGACGGTGTGGATCATGGACTGCTCGAGTCCGGACTGGACGATGCGCTCGAACTCGTCGGTGTTGTAGGCGATCCCGCCGCCGCTGCCGCCGAGGGTGAAGCTCGGGCGGATGACGAGGGGGAGGCCGAGCTCCTCGCGGATGGCGCGCGCCTCCTCGATGGATTTCGCGTCGCCGGAGCGGGGGAGGTCCAGGCCGATCTTCTTCATCGCCTTCTTGAAGAGGTCGCGGTCCTCGGCCTTGCGGATCGACGCCGCGTTGGCGCCGATCATCTCGACGCCGTGCCTCTTCAGGACGCCGCGGTCGTGGACGGCGATGGCGGTGTTCAGGCCGGTCTGGCCGCCGAGCGTCGGCAGGATCGCGTCGGGCTTCTCGCGCTCGATGATCTTCTCGACGATCTCCGGCGTGACGGGCTCGATGTACGTCCGGTCCGCCATGTCGGGATCGGTCATGATGGTGGCGGGGTTGGAGTTGACGAGGACGACCTGGTAGCCCTCCTCGCGGATGGCGCGGGCCTCGTCTAGGTTCTTCGCGTCTCCCGAGCGCGGCAGCTCGAGGCCGATCTTCTTCATCGCCTTCTTGAAGAGGTCGCGGTCTTCCGCTTTCCGGATGGAGGCCGCGTTCGCGCCGATCATCTCGACGC
>DASTON010000105.1:0-6414 GCA_035762525.1 Planctomycetota bacterium
TGGCCCTTGGCCTGGTTGAGGTAGTAGCACCCGCCCATCGGGGCGAGGAGCGCGACGACCGCGGCGAGGCGCAACGGCCGGGACCTACCAGTACTTGATCGTCAGCTCTTTCTTCACGCCGTGGCAGCGGTGGCAGGTGTACTCGACCGGCTTGCCGCCGCGGGTGGCCTCGCGCTTTCCCAGTCCCTTGCACTCGGCGCAGTCCCTCTCGATGACTTCCTTGGTGACGCACGAGGACGTGTCGGCGTAGAAGCACTCGAGCCAGTCCCGGCGCGCGCTGCCCTGCGCCCCCTGCCACCACTCCGCCTGCGTCTCGAGCTTCTGACCGAGCTGCGGCTTCTTCTTTTTCGGGTCCTGGCCGTCGCCGAAGCGCTTCTTGAATTCGTCGAGATCGTCGTCTGCGGTGCCCGTGTAATCCAGCCCGCCGTCCTGGCCCCCGCGATGGATCCACGTGCCGTCCTTCATGCTGACGGTCCGGATCTTTTCCTTGGGCGGGCGTCCCGTCCAGTGCTTCGTCACTTCCTCGGCCGACGCCTTCAGTTTCTTCCCGACCTCCGCGATGATCTCCTCGTCGAGTTTCGACATGGCCTCGCGGGCCTTCACCAGGTCGAACTTGCTGGTCGAGTACTTCGCGAAAAGCGCCTGCCTCACCCGGCTCCACTGGTCGGGAACGTCCCGGGCGAGGAACTTGTCCCGGTTGGCGAAGTACTCCTTCTTGCGGATCTCGATCTCGGAAAGGAGGCCGGCGTTCGCCTTGGCGACCGACGTCTCCCCGAAGTCGGCCAGAAATTTCTGGGCCGCCTCGAGGGCCTTCTCGAACTCGAGCTCCGCGGCCAGCTTGCGGGCGCCCGCGAGCGCCTTCTCCGCGTTGTCCTCGACGATGCGGAGATCCATCAGGCTGGCCAGTCCCTTCAGCTCTTCCTTCTTCTCGGGCGCGGCCGCGGCGGTCCCGGCGCGCTGGTAATAGTCCCGGGCGCGGCCGTACACCTTGATGGAAGCCGCGAAATCCCCCAGCAGCTGGAGCTTTTCGACGTCCGTGTCGCTGACGCCCTTGGCCTTGCGGTCGACGCGCTCCTCCGGCGTGTAGACCAGGCTCTCCTTCACCTTCTGGTTCTCGCGGAGGACTTCCGCCGCCTTGGCGGTCGTCTGGACTCCCTCGAGGGTCTTGATCAGGATCATCCCGTCCTTCTCGGACTGGATCACGCCGATCAGCTCGCGGTCGGTGTTCGTGACGATGCGCACGACGTCGATCATTTCCTCGGACCCGGTCTCGACGGCGTCGGGATTCGCGACCCGCGTGCGGATGCGGTACGCCTCCGCGTCGGAGACCTGGTTCCAGCGGATGAAGACCTCGCCGCCCGTGTCCCACCGGCGCAGGGTGAAGCCGGCTTTCGAGTCGGCGTCGAGGACGATGGTCCCGCTCAGCACCTTCCGGTTCTTCAGCGTGACGACGTCCTGGGCCGCGGCGGCGGATCCCAGGAAACCGACGAGGGCGAAGGCAGCGATGAGCCGGCGATTCATGGTCATTCTCCTGCGGAAACCGCGGTCCCTGGGAGATTGTACGACGCTGCAACGCAGGTGGACAATCAAACTCACGTGAAGATCAGCGGTGAGAGCGGTAAGAGCGGTGATGCAACCTTGCCGCTGGCGTCCCCTTGGCTTGCCGCTGTCACCGCTATTACCGCTGGCTTCACGTGGCGTCCGGCAGGATCTTCCGCGTCTCCGCTTTCAGGTAGTCAAACGTCCTTCGCGCGTCCCCCAGGCGGATCGCCTCGGCCGCGATCTCCTGCGCGTCCTTGATCGTCACGGAGCGGATGATCTTCTTGATCTCCGGCAGGACGGGCGGGGCGACGCTGAATGTCCGGAGCCCGAGGCCCAGGAGCAGGGCCGTGTAGAAGACGTCCGCGGACATCTCCCCGCAGACCGACACCGGGCGGCCCGACCGGCGGCCGATCTCGATGATGTTCGCCAGCATCCGCAGGATCGCGGGATGGGAGGGCTGGTACAGGCTCGCCACGCGCTCGTTGGTGCGGTCGATGGCGAGCGTGTACGCGATCAGGTCGTTCGTGCCGACGCTGAAGAAGTCGGCGTGCGGCGCGAACAGATCGAGCGTCATCGCCGTCGACGGCACCTCGACCATGATCCCCACCTGGGCGGCTTCCGCGGGCTCCTCGTGTTCCCGCCGGAGATCGCGCCGGACGGAGTCGATGATCTCGCGAACGCGCAGGAGCTCGTCCACCGACGAGATCATCGGGATCATGAGCTGGACGTTGCCGAGCGAGGCGACCTTGAGGATGGCGCGCAACTGGGTCTTGAAGAGGTCCGGCCGCGCGAAGCACAGCCGGATCGCGCGGGTTCCAAGCTGCGGATTGGGCTCGGCGACGAAGCCCTCGACGGGCAGCTTGTCCGCGCCCAGGTCGAGCGTGCGGATGATGAGCCGCCGCCGCCCCAGGAGGCTCACCGCCTTGCGGTAGGCGTCCAGGTGCATCTTCTCGGTGGGCGGCCCCTGGCTCGCGAGAAAGAGGAACTCCGTCCGGTACAGGCCCACCCCTTCGGCGCCGATCTCCAGCGCCGCCGGGATGTCCTCGGGCGATTCGATGTTGGCCAGGAGCTCGACCCGGGTCCCGTCGCGCGTCACCGCCGGAAGGTCGCGCAGCTCGCTCGAGAGCTTGCGTCCCATCACGGAGAAGTTGCGCCCCATCGCCTGGTAGCGCTTGAGCGTCGCCACGTCCGGATCGACGATGATCGTCCCGCTGCTGCCGTCCAGGATCAGGCGGTCGCCGGTCGTCACGTCGCGCGAGACGCCCTCCACGCCGACGGCGGCCGGAATCCCCAGCGACGAGGCGACGATCGCCGTGTGCGACGTCGACCCGCCGATCTCCGTGACCAGGCCCAGGACCTTCTTCCGGTCCAGGTTGAGCGTGCGGGCCGGGCTCAGGTCGTGGGCCACCACCACGTACTCGCGGGCGAGGTGGGCGAGATCCTCGCGCCGGTCGCCGAGAAGCGCCCGCAGCAGCGCGCGCTCGGTTTCCGCGAGATCCTGGAGGATGGGCTGGACCCAGGCCACGGGTCCGTCGTCCGAGAGCACCTTCATCTTGCGCTTGAGCGTGCGGGAGACCGCGTATTCGGCGCTGTGCCTGTTCCTCCGGATGTCCTCTGAAATCTCCGCGCGCAACTTTTCGTCGCCCAGGAGGCCGATGTGCGCCTGGAGGATGCGCGCCAGGTTCCGATCGACTCGTTTCGACATCTTCGAAAGCTGGGCGCCCAGGTCCGCGATGGCTTTCTGCGCGGCCGCCTCGAAGCGGGCGGCCTCCGCGTCGACTTCCTTGGCCGCAACTTCTTTGCGGGGAATGACGAAGGCCTCGTCGGTGAGGACGAACGCCTCCCCGATCGCGTATCCCGGCGAGACTCCGATTCCCTTGCGTATTTCCATGGTTTTTCGGGCTTAAAGCTCGGGGCCGGTCTTAATCGGCTTCTTCCATTCCGAACCGGCTGTCCACGAAGCGCGCGAGCGCCTCCGCCGCCTCCACCGCATCCTCCCCCTCGGCCTGGATGATGAGCCGGGTGCCGGGCACGGCGGCGATCATGAGAAGGTCCAGGCTGCTCTTGCCGTCGAAGGACCGCCCGTCGCGGACGATCCGGATCTTCGATTTGAATCGGGCCGCTTCCTTCGCGAACGCGGCCGCGGGGCGAACGTGAAGCCCCTTCCGGTTCAGAATCGTAACGTGCCGCTCGCTGGTCATGGCCAGGTTTATAAAAGAAATCAGAAATCAGACATCAGAAATCAGAAAGAGATAAAGCAGTTTACAGTTCTCAGGCGGCGGTCTGAAGGAATCGGGAAGGACACTGAAGTCTGATATCGGATGTCTGATGTCCGTCTTCTAGACTTCGGCGACGACCTCGTTCTCCCGGAAGATCTCCTCGATCTCCCGCGCCGTGCGCGCCGCCTTGAGGAACCGGCAGAAGTTGGCCGTGCGGATGGCGGTCGACGTGGTTTTCAGGGCCTCGATGTACTCGGTCTTGCGCGACGGCGGGGACGCGATCACGAAGAAGAGATGGACGGGCTGGCCGTCGATCGCGCCGAAGTCGATCGGCCGGCTGGTGCGGCCGAACGCGCCGACCAGGTTCTTGAGCGACTCGACGTGGGCGTGCGGGATCGCGACGCCGCCGCCGAGGCCGGTGCTTCCCAGCTTCGACTCGCGGTGAAGGATCGCGTCGACGAGTTCCGGGCCCGGGATGCGGTCCGAGGGGTACGCCTTCTTCATGGCCGCCACGAGCTCGGCGACGATCCCCTTCTTGTCGGCCGCCTTCAGCTCGGCGATGATCGCCTTCTTCGCGATGAAATCCGTCAGTTTCATGAACCGGCGCTCCTGTTTCCTCGGCCCCCTACCACCAGCTTTCCCCGGAGGCGTCGCCCAGGACGGCCTCCGCTTCCACGCCGCCTTTCCGCGGCCGGAACGTCTTCGTCTTGCCCTTCAGCTTGTCCTTCAGGCGATGGAGCTGGCGCTCGACCTTCTCCAGCGAGAGGTCGAAGGCCGCGGTCGCCGTCTTTTCCTGCGCGTGGACCACGAGAATCGTGTGCCGCGGGGCGTGCAGGATGATCTCCGCGGAGTACCGCCCGTCTTTTTCCGGCGCGAAGACCGCTTCGGCCTTCTGCACGTGGTCGAAATAGTGGTTCAGGTGTTCCAGCTTCGTCATCGCGTACTTCTTCAGGACTTCCGTCATGTCCATGTGCCGGCCGGTGACCGTGATCTTCATGGAAAGCTCCTCACCTGAAACGGAGCGCGTGGAAGTCGTGGGGGGCGCCTCGAAATCGATGTGACGATTTGAATTCAAGGCGAAGGACATGCTGATCAGATTATAGCACCAACGAAGGGGCATTCAAGAAGCACATCCCGGCCTTGACGAAGAGTCCAACGTCCAATGTTCGAAGTCCGAAGGCCGAGGCCAAAGAGTCCGATGTCAAACCGGTCAGTCCATCTTGTACCTGTGAACTGTCCAAGGCGGCAAAGGAGGAAGATCGTCGTGAGGATCATGCCTATCCGAGCCTAGAGAGCGGATCTGCAGCACTATGTTATCTCCGTCCCACAAAGGGTCGTACTCGAAGGATCTTCCCCAGGCGTCCAAGGGTTCGCCTCGGGCGGGGTCCAGGTCCGCGAGCTTCTTCGGAAAACCGCCATGCTTCGCCTTGTATGCGTCGCACGCGGCGCGGAGGTGCTCGATCGTCTTCTTCGTCTTGTAGATCTCGTTCTTCCGGCGCAGACGCAGGAGCGGCCACGAGGCGAGGCCCATCAGCACCGCGACGGCGAGCACTGAAAGAATGACCCACTTGCCCTTGATCACAGCAGCTTCCGGTAGATGCGTTCCAGGTCGTCAATCATGCGGCGCGCGTCGAATCGATCCCCGACCCGTGCGCGGCCTTTTTCGCCCATCGAACGGCCTCGATCCGGCATCGACAGAACCTCGACGATGCGATCGGCGAGCGCCCGCTTGTCCCCCGCCGGCACGAGAAAGCCGCTCTCCCCCGAGCGGACGACTTCGGACGCGCCTTCCACATCGTAGGCGACGACCGGCAGCCCCGCCAGCGCCGCCTGGACCGCCACGCGGGGCAACCCCTCCCAGTAGGAAGTCAGGATCGCTATGTCCATCTCGCCGAAACAGGAAGGAACGGCTTCCGGAGCGATTCTCCCCTTGAACTCGACGCGCGGATTCTCGATCTTTCGCTCGATCTCGGATCGCAAGGGGCCGTCTCCGACAATGATCATCTTGGCCTGTGGAATCCGCGAGAGGGCGAGAGCGATCACTTCGGGCAGGTCGCGCGCGCCTTTCTGGGGGACGAGCCGACCGATCCAGCCGATCGTCGGATCGCCGCTTCGTACGGCCCGCGGACGATAACCGGAGATTTCCATCCCGCTGTAGACAACTTCGTGGCGTTCCGGCGGGGCGAGCCCAGCCTCGATCGACTGGCGCTTCATCGTCTCGCCAACGCAAATGAACACGGACGTGGCGGGCGCCACCCGCCTCTCGAGATACCGCCAGAAGCGATTCACGAGCCAGTTCTGCCGCGCGTGGAACGGCAGCCCGTGATTCGTGTGGATGATGACCGGGACTCCCGCCTTCCGCGCGGCGCGGCGGCCGAGGATTCCCGCCTTGCTCGAGTGCGTGTGGACGATGGCCGGCCGCTCCTGCAAGAAGAGTTTCTTGAGCTTGGACAGCGTGATGAGGTCGAGGATCGGGCGGGGATTGCGCCGCATGGAGTTCAAGATGATGACGGGGATGTCCCACGCCCGGGCCTGATCGAGAAGGCTGCCTTCGGGGCCCGCTTCGGGGCCCGCCACCAGCTTTACGTCGAAGCCGCGCTCGATCAACCCCTTGCAGGAGAGGATCGTGTTTTCCTGCGCGCCCCCGACGATG
>DASTON010000106.1:0-2752 GCA_035762525.1 Planctomycetota bacterium
CCCGTCTCAGCGTGAATCACACGACGGACTTTGAGGACACGATCGGCACGGCGCGATTGGATTTGTCCGTCTTCTGGCCCCTTGAAGTCCATCCCCATGGTCCGCCGATCATCGACCTGGTTTCGGCGGTCGACGATCGGGGCCGCTCCTTGAAATGGGAAGGGGCGGAACCCTCCGGAGTGCTCACCTTGTCCTCGGCGAGTAAGCCGCCGGAAAGGGAAGGCGCCTGGATCTGGTTGAATCGTCCGAATCCCGACGCGGTGAAGATCGCCTCGGTAAAGGGTCGCCTGAAGCTTCGGTATCTCGTGGAGCGGAAGTATGTCACTTTCGAACTCCCCCTCGGAGAGAAGGCGCAGGTGCGGGAGTATGACGGAATTGCGATCACCCTGGATTCTTTCACCGTCAAGAACCGTGAAACCTGGGTGTCTCTGGAGATTTCGGGCCAGCGTCGAACGGGAGAGCATACCGAGACCGAGTGGTACGAGGATGGCCGGATGAAGGTCCACGGCAACATGGCGGTGCTCAAGACCGGGAAGCCCGATTCCGACGTCCGCCCAAGCTCCTGGGGCCGTGAAGGAAAGGACGAGAAGTGGAGGCTGAGCTGGGTTTTCCCGGATGTGGGTGCGAAGGTTACCGCGCTTCAATTCGAAGTGGACGGCGTGATCGTGGAAGACGTGGTCCCCTTCGAGCTCAAGGACATCCCGCTACCGAAGTAGCTGAACGCTGACGGCTGAGAGCTATCCCAAAGTCCCTTTGTGATCCCGGTACGCCATCCTCCATCCCGAAAGCGGGCGGGGACTCGCGTACTTGGGCGTCTGCTGCTCCGCGCGGCGGAATTCCATCGCCGCCGCCAGCAGGGCCGCCTCCAGCCGGTGCTCGGCCTTCACGTCCTTGAAGTCGAACTCCTCGTCCACGAATTTCGTGTGGAACCGCCCCTCGCGGAACCGGCGGTCCTGGAGGAGCTGCAGGTGGAAGGGGATCGTCGTCTGGACGCCCACGACCTTGAACTCGCGCAGCGCCCGCGTCATCCGCGCGATCGCCGCCGGCCGGTCCTCGCCCCACGTGATGAGCTTCGCGATGAGCGAGTCGTAGTACGCCGTCACCTGGCTTCGCGGCGTGAGGTCGGAATCGACCCGCGTGAACGGCCCGGCGGGAAACCGCACGCCGGAGATTTCGCCGATCGACGGCGCGAAGCCGGCGAACGGATCCTCGGCGCAGATGCGCGCCTCGATCGCGTGCCCGCGCCACGCCACGTCGCCCTGCGCGATCGCGAGCTTCTCGCCCGACGCGATCAGGAGCTGCTGGCGCACGAGGTCGATGCCCGTGACCATCTCCGTCACCGGATGCTCGACCTGCAGGCGCGTGTTGACCTCGAGGAAGTAGAACTTGCCCGTCTTGTCGAGCAGGAACTCGACCGTCCCCGCCCCCTCGTATTTCGCGGCGCGGGCCATGCGGACGGCGGTTTCGCCCATCCTCCGCCGGAGAGCGGCATCGACCGCCACCGAAGGCGACTCCTCGACCAGCTTCTGGTGGCGCCGCTGGATGGAGCACTCGCGCTCGCCCAGGTGGATCGTGTTTCCCTTGGAGTCGGCCAGGACCTGCACCTCGACGTGGCGCGGCAGCTCGACGAACTTCTCGATGAAGAGCGTCCCGTCGCCGAAGGACGACAGCGCCTCGCTCGACGCCTCGCGCATCGCCTTCGCGAGCTCGCGCTCCTCTCGCACGACGCGCTGGCCCCGGCCGCCGCCGCCCGCCGCCGCCTTGAGCAGCACCGGGTACTTGTGCGCCTTCGCGAACCGGAGGGCCGCCGCGTCGTCCACCTGCCGGCTCACGCCCGGGACGACCGGCACGTCGTGCTTCTCGGCGAGCGTGCGCGCCGCGATCTTGTTCCCGATCGCGCGGATCGATTCCGCCCGCGGCCCGACGAACTTGAGGCCGTCCTTCGCGCACGCGGCGGAGAAGTCGGCGTTCTCGGCCAGGAACCCGTACCCCGGGTGGATCGCGTCGGCGCCCGCCCGCTTCGCGATCTCGATCAGCTTGTCGATGCGGAGATAGCTCTCGCGCGAGGGCGCGGGGCCGAGGAGGTGCGACTCGTCCGCCTGCGAGACGTAGTTGGCCCAGCGGTCGGCCTGGCTGTAGACCGCGACCGTGCGGATCCCCATCTCCTTGCACGCGCGGATGACGCGGAGGGCGATCTCGCCCCGGTTGGCGATCAGGAGCTTCTTGAGCACAGGGGAACTCTACCGAAGTCACCCGGTTCCGTGAAGGAACGAGAGATTGGCGATTGACGATTAACGATTTCTGATGTCCCGGAGGCCCCTCATTTCGAATGCCCCGGCTCGAATCTCCCATGCAGCTCCACCGGCTGCTGGCGCTTCCGGAATCTCATGTTGAGGAGTTCGACGGCCAGGGAGAACGCCATCGCGAAGTAGATGTAGCCCTTGGGGACGTGCTTTCCGAAGCCCTCGGCCACGAGCATCACCCCGATCAGCAGGAGGAAGCTCAGGGCCAGGATCTTCATGCTCGGGTGGCGGTTGATGAACCCGCTGATCCCGCCCGCGGAAAAGAGCATCACTCCGACCGCGACGACCATCGCGACGACGATCACGGCCATGTTGATGGAGTGCCGGGGCGAGAGATCCGACACCATGCCGACGCCCGTGATCACGGAGTCGAGCGAGAACACGACGTCGAGCAGGACGATCTGGCCGATGACCGACTTGAACGACGCCCGGCCGGCTTTCACGCCCTT
>DASTON010000107.1:0-11744 GCA_035762525.1 Planctomycetota bacterium
GCTGGTGGACGAACTCGCCAAGGGCAGGCCCTTGGAGAAGATCCTGCGCCCGTAGGGGGCCTGCCCTCGCCCATGGTCGTGTCCTGGCCGGTGCCGTGCCATTGGCCGGCACCCCGCCGTCGGGGTCGGGCGCGGTTGCGGTCAGCGCTCGACGGCGTACCGGGCCAGGAGCAGACTCGAGCCGTCGAAGGTGCGACTACCCAGCAGGCGGAGCGAGCCGGGGGGCCGGGTTTCGAACGCCCGCACGCCCTCACCGACCACGCCGGGGCCGATCATCAAGTGCAGCTCGTCGACCAGTCCGCCGGCGAGCAGGTCGTTCCAGAGCACGTGGCTGCCGAAGATCAGGATCTCCCGGCCCGGCCCTTCCTTGAGCGCGGCCACCTCCGCGTGCGCGTCCGCGCGCCGCACGACGCGAGCCGGACCCCACCCCTTGACCTCGCCGGGCTTCAGGCTGTCCGAGACCACGACCTTCTCGATGGCGGCGTTGAGACGCGAGATCTCGCGCTCCACGGCCGGCTGACTCTCGTCGTCGGCGATCGCGGGCCAGTAGGATCGAAAGATCTCGTACGTCGACCGCCCGAGCACCAAGGTGTCGGCCGCCCGGAGGCGTTCCGCATTGTAGTCGGAGAAGCCGGCGTCGAACGGCATGGCCATGACGTTCCCGCCGGGACCCGAGAAGTACCCGTCGAGTGAGACGATGTTGCAGACGATGAGCTGGCGCATGGACGTGAACCTCCTCGTTTCAGTGAGCTTCGCGGCGCTCTGCGTCGATGGCGACGAGGTCGCGATGCGGAGGGCTCCCCCAGGCGCCTTCGGCCGCCGCGCGGCGCGCGAATTCGCTGAAGTCGCGCGGCACTCGCCCGAGCACGCGACGGACTCCGTCGGCCAGGTGAGCGTTCCGGCCATCCAGGACCTCGGAGAAGATGTAGGTCAGCAGCGACACGACCTCTTCCGGTTCCCCATGCCCTTCCAGCGCGGACACGAACTCCTCCATCGAGGTCGGGGCGTACCGGACCTCCCTGCCGGAAGCCTTGGCGATCACCTCGACCGCTTCCGCGAAGGTCAGCAGCCGGGGGCCCGTCAACTCATAGACCTTGCCGGTATGGCCTTCTTCCGTGAGCGCGGCGACCGCCACATCCGCGACGTCGTCGAGGTCCACGAACGGCTCCGGAACGCTCCCGGCCGGAAGCGCCACCACACCGCCGAGCACCATGCCCAGGAAGTTGCCCTCGCTGAAATTCTGGCAGAACCAGCTGGACCGTAGGATCGTCCAGTCGGCGCCGGACGCCCGTACCGCTTGCTCGCCGAGCTGCGCCCCCGCTTCCCCCCGGCCCGACAGCAGGACGAGCCGCCGCACCCCGCTCTGGACGGCCAGCTCGGCGAACGAACCGACCGCCGCCGCGGCGCCTGGAACGGCCAGGTCCGGGTAGTACGTCATGTACGCCGACGTCATGCCGCGCAGTGCGGGAGCCCAGGTCTTCCGGTCCTCCCAATCGAACGGCGGCAGGCCGGAGCGCGAGCCGACCCGCACCGGCACGCCGCGTGCCGAGAGCCGCTCCACGATGCGCCGGCCCGTCTTGCCCGTGCCGCCGAGAACCAACGTCGCATTCGTAGCAGGATCTGTCCGTTTCATGGTGGGTCTCCTCTCTTCGACGCAGGGTCCGCCTTTCAGGGGGACCTCCATTCACCGCGCGTCCAGTATTGCCGCTGAACCCCGGACTGACAATGCCCGGGAGTCGCCAGTTCATGCTCGTTCGTCCAGCTCCGCTGGACAATGGGACGGGCCGAAGCACATACTCGGTCGCATGAAGGCGAAGGACCTCTGGAGCCCGGTGGATCAGGTCGGTGAGGCGCTGCACCTGCTGCGGATGAGCGGCAGCTTCTACTGCCGTTCCGAGTTCACGGCGCCTTGGGCGTTGGAGCTTCCGGCGTTCGAGGACTGCTTGATGTTCCACGCCGTGACCTCGGGCCGGTGCTGGCTCGAAGTCGAGGGCACCGAAGGCCGAATGCTGAACACCGGCGACTTCGCGCTCGTGCCCCATGGCGAGGGGCACAGGCTGTCGAGCAAGCGTGGCATCGCCGCCGCGAAACTCTTCGATCTGCCGCGCGAACTCGTGAGCGAGCGCTACGAAATCCTCCGGCACGGCGGCGGCGGGGAGGCGGCGACCGTCGTGTGCGGCGTCGTCCGCTTCGAGCACCAGGCCGCCCATCGCCTCGTCTCGCTTCTTCCGAAGATGATCGTCGTCGAAGCCTCGAGTCCTCCGTATACGGACTGGATCCAGAGCGCGCTTCGTTTCATGGCCGCCGAAGCGAAGACGCTCCTCCCCGGAGGCGAAACGGTCATCACGCGACTCTCCGACATCCTGGTGGTTCAGGCCATCCGCTCCTGGATGGCGCGGGACCCGGCGGCGCGAACGGGATGGCTCGGCGCGCTTCAAGACAGGCAGATCGGCCGTGCCCTCGCGCGGATCCACAGGGATCCCGCGCGCGCGTGGACCGTGGCATCGCTCGCGGCCGAGGTAGCCATGTCGCGCTCGGCGCTCGCGGCACGCTTCACCGAGCTCGTCGGCGAGCCGGTGATGCAGTACGTGGCGCGCTGGAGGATGCACCTCGCGCTTTCGCAACTGAAGGAGGAGGACTCGTCGGTCGGCGAACTGGCGGCCCGCCTCGGCTACCAATCGGAGGCCGCGTTCAGCCGTGCCTTCAAGCGCTTCATCGGCGTCTCGCCGGGCGCCGCCCGGATCAAGTCCCTCAACGCAGCCTCCACCTCTCGAAGGGAACATCGCCATGTCGAAGCTCGTCGCGATCATGTCCATGTCGCTCGACGGCTACGTCGCCGACCTCAATGACGGCGTGGCCGAAGTGTTCGACTGGTACTTCACCTCAGGGGACGTCGAAGTCCACACCGGAGGGGCGGACCCCATGACGTTCAAGGTGTCCGCGCCGAGCGCCGAGCACATCCGCGGTCTCACGTCCGGAATCGGCGCCGTGCTCACCGGGCGGCGCACGTTCGAGGTCGCCGGCGGCTGGAACGGAACTCACGCGTGGGGACCGGCGTTCGTGCTGACCCACCAGATCCCCGCCGGATGGCCGCGACCCGGCTCGACCGTCCACTTCGTGACCGACGGCCTCGAAAGCGCCGTGAAACAAGCCAAGGCCGCCGCCGCCGGGAAGAACGTGGGGGTCCACGGCGCGGATACCATCCAGCAGCTGCTGAATGCCGGGCTCCTCGACGAAATCAGCGTCGACATCGTGGCGCTTCTTCTTGGCTCGGGAGTCCGACTCTTCGACCACCTCGCCGGCACACCGGCGGTTCTTGGCAACCCGACCGTAATCGCGGGCGTCGGCGTGACACACCTGCGCTACCCGGTACGCAAGTAAGCATTGTCTCGGTGCTACGATCGCGCCCCGGAGCGCCCCACTCGTTAGCCGGTGAACCGTGGAGACCCTGATGAACCCCGACACCAAGAAGTACAATGAGCGCCTCGCGCCGGCCGACCGAGCCATTGGCCGCCTCTTGGCAGAGGAGATCGACCGCCATCTTCCCGAAGCCGCGAACAAGATCTGGCACGGCCACCCCGTGTGGTTCCTCGACGGCAACCCCGTCGTCGGGTACAGCAAGCTCAAGGATTGTGTCCGCTTGCTGTTCTGGAGCGGCCAGTCCTTCGCCGAGGACGGGCTGAGGAAGGAAGGGAGCTTCAAGGCCGCCGACGCGCGGTACACGGCCGCCGAGCAAGTGGACGCCGCGAAGCTTCGGCGCTGGTTGGCCGAGGCTCGCGACGTCCAGTGGGACTACAAGAACATCGTGCGCCGCAAGGGACGGCTGGAGCGCTTGAAGTAGGAGCCATCATATCGAGGGGTGGTCATGCGCCAGGAGAACGTATTCGCCATCAAGTTCTCGAGCCTCTATCCACTCTACGTGAAGAAGGCGGAATCCAAGGGCCGCTCGAAGGGGGAACTCGATCAGGTCATCTGCTGGCTGACGGGATACAGCCCGGAAGGACTTCGACGCCAGATCGAGGCCGAGAACGACCTCGAAGCGTTCTTCGCTCAAGCACCGGCATTCAATCCGAACGCATCGCTCATCAAGGGCGTGGTGTGCGGCGTCCGAGTGGAAGAGATCGAGAACCCGCTCATGCGGAAGATCCGCTATCTCGACAAGCTGGTGGATGAGCTCGCAAAGGGAAAGGCGCTGGGCAAGATCCTGCGGGAATGACTCGGCCGTGCGTCATTGGAGGAGCGTGATGGCGAAAGTCACCGGAATCGGAGGCGTGTTCTTCAAGAGCACGGGAGACCACGCGGCGCTGGCGGCGTGGTACCAGAAGCACCTCGGGATGCCGCTGGAGCCCTGGGGCGGCGCGGTGTTGAAGTGGCCCGAGGACCGGGCCGAGGACAAGGGCCTCACGGTCTGGAGCGTCGCGAAGCGGGACACCGAGTGGTTCGCCCCCAGCGACGCGTCCTTCATGATCAACTACCGGGTCGATGACCTCGACGGGCTTCTCGCAAACCTCCGGGTGGCCGGAGTCGAGGTCCTCAAGGGCCCGGAGTCGCACGAGAACGGCAAGTTCGCGTGGATCGCCGATCCCGACGGCAACAAGGTGGAACTGTGGGAGCCGAAACTCTGGGACGAGAAGAACAAGGCGGGATGAGGTGCCGGCCGCCGACAAGTGGACGGGGTCGTCGGTCTGATCCGGAACCGGGCGCATGAGTCTCATCGACTGGTCGGATTCGGAAGGCATGTTCGGGTTGCTCCTCGACTTCATCGCCGATGAAAGAGCGGAATGCCGGGATGACCCCGAACGCTATCGTTTCTTGTCGGAGCTATTGGCGCCATTGACGGCGGTCAAGGATCAGCTTCCAGATCTCCCGCCGCCGATCCTGATTCAACAGCTGCGAGACGCCCACGATTCGGTCCGTCGCGAATTCGCGGACGACCCGGTCATGGCGCACGTCCGCGACTGCGTCGAAGAGATCGAGAGAGCGGAGGATGGGGCCGTCTGATCCGCCGATGGAATCGTGGACGTGAAGATCGCGCATCTCTTCGAGCACCCGGAACACCTCCCCGATATTGCGCGCCGGATTCACGAGGAGTGGTGGGCGGACAAGTCCGGGCACACCGTGGAGACGATGGCGGCGAGACTCACCACAACACAACAACATGACGCGGTCCCGCTCTCCCCCGTGGCGCTGATCGGCGAGATTCCGGTCGGCACCGTGAATCTCGTCGAGAACGACAACGACGAGCGGCGCGACTTGTCGCCGTGGCTGGCCGCCCTCCTCGTGTGGCCGGAACGACGAGGGCTGGGCATCGGCTCGCAACTCGTACGAGCCTTGGTCGCCGAGGCTGCTCGATTGGGCATCGGGCGGATCTAACTCGGCACCGACATCCCGCAGTACTCTATCCGCCTTGGAGCCGAGCTGTACGAGCGAGGATCGGATGGATCCTGCATCATGAGCCTGAGGACAGGCGCCGGACGAGCCGCGGCCGAGCGGCGGGAGTGAACACGATGGCAGGCAAGACGCCCAAGAAGTCGACCAAGGTCGCGAGGAAGCCCGCCGCAACGAAGAGCAAGGCGGGGCCGGCATCGAACCTGATCGACCGGAAGATCCGGGAACTCGGCGATTGGCGAGGGGCAACCCTCCAGAGAGTGCGCGCGATCATCCGCGCGGCGGACCCGGAGATCGTCGAGGAGTGGAAATGGGAGACCCCCGTCTGGTCCCACGGCGGGATTGTCTGCACGGGCGAAACCTATAAGAAGTCCGTCAAGCTGACGTTCGCCAAGGGCGCATCGCTGGCGGATCCCTCGGGCCTCTTCAATTCCAGCCTCGAAGGAAAGGTCCGGCGGGCCATGGACATTCACGAGGGTGAATCGGTCGACGAGCCCGCGCTCAAGGATCTCATCCGCGCCGCCGTCGCGCTGAACCTCGGCGGCAAGGCGTCCTCGAAAGCTGCGACGCCCACGCTCCTCTCCGGCGGCAATCCCCAGATCGCCAAAGCCGACGGCGATGCCCCGGTCCAGGCGTACATCGCCGCGATGCCGGGCTGGAAGCGCGACATCGGGAAGCGCCTCGACGCGCTCATCGCGCGCACCGTGCCCCACGCGCGAAAGGCCGTGAAGTGGAACTCGCCCTTCTACGGCATCGAAGGCCAGGGCTGGTTCCTCTCGTTCCACGTCTTCACGCGCTACGTGAAAGTGACCTTCTTCCGCGGTACGTCGCTGCGGCCCGTTCCTCCCGGAGGCACGGGCAAGGACGCGCGCTGGATCGACGTCCATGAGGACGATCTGGACGAGAACCAGATGGCGAAGTGGGTGAAGCAGGCGGCCGCCCTGCCCGGATGGCTCACGTAGGCGGAACCGGAAGCATGACCGCGAGAGTCCAGTCGGTCGCATTGGCCAACGGAGTCGCACTCCAGTGCGTCGAACAGGGCGACCCCTCGGGTATCCCCGTCCTGCTCCTGCACGGCGTGACGGATTCCTGGCGCTCGTTCGAGCCGGTCTTGCCGCACCTGCCCGACTCGATCCACGCCTTCGCCCTGACGCAGCGTGGCCACGGCGACGCGAGCCGCCCTACCTCCGGCTATAGGTACTCCGACTTCTCGGCGGACGTGGCGGCGTTCATGGATGCGACCGGTCTCGATTCTGCCGTTCTCGTCGGCCACTCGATGGGGAGAGCGATCGCGCAGCGCTTCGCGCTCGACCGGCCCGAACGCGCCCTGGGCCTGATCCTCATCGGCGCCTTCGCGGGCGAAGCCGGCAATCCGGTGATCGTCGAGGTGGAGGAGGCCGTTTCGAAACTGACGGATCCGCTCGACCCTGCCTTCGTGCGCGAGTTCCAGGTGAGCACGCTCGCGCAGCCGGTGCCGCCCGAGTTCCTCGAGACCGTCGTCCTGGAGAGTCTCAAGGTGCCGGCAAGGGTCTGGCGGGATGCCTTCCTGGCGCTCCGCGGCGACGACGTCGCCGCGGAGGCCGGGAAGATCAACGCGCCCACGCTGGTCGTCTCCGGCGACCGGGACGGGTTCGCGCCGATCGGCGACGTCGAGGTCCGAACCCGGACAATCCCGGGCGCGCGACTCGCGATCTACGAGGGCGCCGGACACGGCCTCCATTGGGAAGAGCCTGCCCGCTTCGCGGCCGATATCACGAGCTTTATGGAGCGGAGTGTCGCTTGGCGCCGCTCATGAACAGGAAGCAGATCGTTGGTCTTGCAGGCTGGCTGGTCGTCTGCTTCAGCGCTGCGGCCATTGGCGGCGCCGCATCGATCCAGGCCGGCCCGTTCTATACCCAGCTCGCCCGTCCCGATTGGGCGCCCCCGCCCTCGATCTTCGGTCCGGTTTGGACCGTGCTGTATATCCTGATGGGCATTGCCGCGTGGCTGGTCTGGCGTGTCGGCGGGTTTCGTGCCGCCAGGACCGCGCTCACCTTTTTTCTGATCCAGCTCGCGCTCAATGCGCTCTGGAGCTGGCTCTTCTTCGGTTGGCATCGTGGCGCCTTGGCCTTCGCCGACATCCTGCTGCTCTGGGCGATGATCGTCGCGACGCTGCGCTCCTTCTGGCGCATCAGCCCCTTGGCAGGCGCCTTGCTCGTGCCGTATCTCTTGTGGGTCAGCTTCGCTTCAGCGCTCAACTACTCCGTATGGCAACTCAATCGGCGATTCTTGGGGTGAAGAGCGGCTGCCGCGAGAGGGATACCAGAACACCGCGTCGTGTGCGCGAACCACGAAGGCGCTGGTCCGGCCAGGGACCGCTTTCCCCACCTTGATCTGACCGCGGTGGCCCATCCATGACAAGGATCGTGAAGAGCAAAGACTGTGGGAACTCCCCGAAGAACCTCTTGGTTCAAACACTGGCCATCTCGATCGGGAAGGCGGACCGAGCCAACTTCCTGCGCTGCGTCACCGAGGACGTCTCATGGACCTACCCTGGCCGCCCGGCCGTTGTCGGGAGGGCTCCCGCTGCCGAGTTGCTGGCTTCCGTGCGCCGGCAAGCACCGCTTAGGATCGAGGTTCAACACGCGATGAGCCGCGGCCGATCGGGCGCGGCGAATGGGGTGGTGGAGTTGACGCCGGGTTCCCGCATGGGATTTTGCCACGTCATCGAGTTGGCGAGCGTCAAGGGTGATCGCGTGGCGAAGATCATCTCGTACTACTCTGGACTGGAATGACGCCCCAGGCCGGTGACGTGCAAGTGTCGTTCTGCCCCGGCAATAAGGAACCGACGGATGCCGACGAATCCAGCCAACCGGCGAGTCACATCATCGAGGAGCCCCGCCGTGCGCTGGCTCCTCGAATCAGACCCTTCGATCCGCTGGCAGGCGATGCGCGACCTGACCGGCGCGTCCGCGAGTGAAGTCGCGGCCGAGCGCGCCAAGGTCGCGACCGAGGGCGCGGGTGCGCGGCTCCTCTCCCTCCAAGCCCCCGATGGACGCTGGGGCGGCGCGGCGTGGAACCGCGGGTGGGACTCCACGATGCACGTCCTGACGCTCCTTCGCGAGATGGGTCTCGACCCGGCGAGCCCCGAGGCGCGGCGCGCGGTGGCCCTCGTCCGCGACCGCGTGACGTGGACGGGCTGCGGCCCGCCGGAAGCGGACGACAACCCCTTCTTCGCCGGAGAAGTCGAGCCCTGCATCAACGGACAGGTGGCCGCGGCCGGCGCGTACTTCGGCCACGACGTCCGGGCGCTCGTGGACCGGCTGCTCGCCGAGCAGCTCCCCGACGGCGGCTGGAACTGCGAGGCCGAGAATGGCTCCGCGCGCTCCTCGTTCAACACCACGATCTGCGTGCTCGAAGCCCTCCTCGAGTACGAACGAGGCGCCGGGACCGAACCCAAAGTGAACGCGGCGCGTCTCCGCGGGCAGGAATACTTCCTCGAGCGCCGGCTCTTCCGCCGGAAGTCGACCGGTGAGCCGATCGAGCGGGATCGCAAGGGCGGCGCCGCATGGACGCGCTTCGCCTTCCCCACGTGGTGGCATTACGATGTGCTGCGGGGGCTCGACTACCTGCGCCGCGCCGGCGTCGCGCCCGACGAGCGCGTCGCCGAGGCAATCGCCCTGGTGGCCTCGAAGCGCGACGACGACGGCCGGTGGCCGCTCGACACCCAGTACCCCGGCAAGATGCCGATCGAAACGGACGAGGGCGAGGGCCGGCCGAGCCGCTGGATCACCCTCCGCGCACTGCGCGTCCTGGACTGGTACTCGGCGCGAGCCTGACGAGGAGTCGCATGGCGGCACTTGGAATCGGAGTCATGCTCGCAATCGCAATCGGCCTGATGGCCACCGCCGTCGGCCTCGATCGCGACCGCGCGTTCTACCCGACCGTGATGATCGTCATCGCATTCCTCTACGCTCTGTTCGCCGTCATGGGCGGATCGATGCACGCGCTCTTCGTGGACTCGCTCGTCGGCGTGGTCTTCCTGGCCGCGGCCCTCCATGGGTTCCGGTCTTCTCTCTGGCTCGTCGCGGCGGCGCTCGCCGCCCATGGCCTCTTCGACCTCTTCCATGGCGCGGTGGTCGCCAATCCGGGCGTGCCGGTCTGGTGGCCCGGGTTCTGCTCCGGGTACGACATCGCCGCGGCCGCGTACCTGGCTTGGCTCATCAAGAGCGGACGCGTTCGTGCCGCCGCGTGACACCGGACGCGAGACGAGCGTGGAGCCGGCCCAGCGCATGAGAATCCATCCATGACGTACGCGATCAAAGCCGCGGTTGATGACCCCCGCGCGAAGACCTTCACCTTCACGCGCCAGAAGACCATGTACGGCGGCAAGCGGATCGCCGAAGGCGACACGATCTTCGTCTTCGCGAGCGAGAACGAGGGCGGGCCGGGCCTGATCGCGCGCGGGGTCGTGACCGCGGCCAAGCCGACTCCGCGGAATCCCGGGATCGACCGTCAAACCCCGCGTGTGAGCATCACGGTCGAGCGGACCGCGCTCGCGAAGAAGCGCCTCGGGCGGACCGAGCTCAAGCCTTTCTCCGATTGGGACGACGGCCGGCCCGAGACCGAACTCAACTTCAAGTTCTACCGGCAGGCGACCAACAAGATCGTCGGACTTTCGGACGAAGCGGCGGTATTCCTGGGCAGGTTCTTCTAGGATCCCGGCCGCGACCGCTCCAGCGACCAGGGCCGGATGCGGCAATCTCTTCCGCCTGTCGATTTTCGCCCTCCCTGTTCGACCAAGGGGCGAGTCGCTCATTCAGAGGAGGGTCCACGATGCGTGCTGGAACCATTAGCCTATTACCCATGCTCCTGATGCTCTCCACCGCGGGTGACCCCACGCCCCCGGCCGCCCACTCCAAGGCCCTGGAATCCGGCCACGCCCCGGTGAACGGCATCCGCATGTACTACGAGATCCACGGCCGCCCCGACGGGGTCCCGCTCGTGCTTCTCCACGGAGGGGGCTCCACCATCGAGGTCACGTTCGGCCGGGTGCTTCCCTCCTTCGCCCGCGGCCGGAAAGTGATCGCGATCGAGGAGCAGGGCCACGGCCGGACGACGGACCGCGACGCTCCGGTGGCTTTCGAGACCTCGGCCGACGACGTCGCGGCCCTCCTCCGGCACCTCAAGATCGCCAAGGCGGATCTCTTCGGGTTCAGCAATGGCGCGAGCGTGGCCCTCCAGGTCGCCATACGGCATCCGGACCTCGTGCGGAAGCTCGTGTTCGCCTCTTCGATCACCAAGCGCGACGGGGCTCCGCCCCAGTTCTGGGAGTACATGAAGCACGCCGAGTTCTCGAACATGCCCCAGCCGCTCAAGGACGCGTTCCTCCGCGTGAATCCGGACGAGGCGAAGCTCCGAACGATGCACGACAAGGACGCGGAGCGGATGCGCGGATTCACCGACGTGCCCGACTCGCTGGTTGCGTCGGTACGTGCCCCTACCTTGGTCGTCCTCGGGGACCGCGACGTCCCGACGCCCGCGCACGGCCTGGAGCTGGCCCGCCTCATCCCCGGCGCGCGCCTCCTCGTCCTCCCCGGAGGGCACGGCGACTATATCGGCGAGTTGGTGATGACGCAGAGGGAAACGCGCCAGCCAGAATTGACCGTGGGATTGATCGAGGAGTTCCTCGACACCCCGTGATCCGTGGCGGCCGGCCGCCCGCGACGAACTCAAGGAGGTACCACCGCCATGCCCACCAACACCGTCCGTCTCCACCGCGTTCTCCGCGCTCCCGCCGAGCGCGTCTATCGCGCCTTCCTCGATCCCGACGCCATGGTGAAATGGCTCCCGCCGCACGGCTTCACCGGCAAGGTGGACCATGTGGATGCGAAGGTCGGCGGCACCTACCGGATGTCGTTCACGCATTTCTCGTCGGGCAAGAGCCACTCCTTCGGAGGCAAGTACCTGGAACTGGTCCCGAACGAGCGGATCAAGCACACGGACGCCTTCGACGACCCGAATCTGCCGGGCACCATGGAGACGACGATAGTCCTGAAATCAGTCTTCTGCGGCACCGACGTGGCGATCGTGCAGGAGGGGATCCCGGAGGTCATCCCCCCCGAAGCGTGCTATCTCGGCTGGCAGGAGTCGCTGGCCCTCCTCGCGATGCTGGTCGAGGCGCAGGTCCCG
The DNA here is from genome assembly GCA_035762525.1 of Planctomycetota bacterium. Classification (GTDB taxonomy): domain Bacteria; phylum Planctomycetota; class MHYJ01; order MHYJ01; family JACPRB01; genus DASRJF01. The sequence goes on from DASTON010000107.1 coordinate 11,560, forward strand.
GAATAGGCTTCGCCTCTCGCCCCGGCACGCCATGACCATCCTCGAGACGGACCGCTTGATCCTCCGCCGCCTGGAGACGGGCGACCTCGACGCGCTCTTCGCGCTCTACGGGGACCCGGAGGTCCGGCAATACTTTCCGGATGGCGTGCGGACCTACGAGGAGACGAAGGAGGAACTCGAGTGGT
>DASTON010000108.1:0-2562 GCA_035762525.1 Planctomycetota bacterium
GCCGCGCCGCCCGTGAGGACCGCGCCGTCGCGCACGAGATCCGGCCGCGTCATGGCGACTGCTGGGAGGCCTCGCGCAGCTTCGGAATCGAGGCGACGCCCACCGTGATGGCGGCGCAGAAGAGCGCGAACAGGACGAGGACGATCGCGGCGAAGATATTGAACGCCTTGCGCCCCTTCGTCATTGGAACGGCGGGATCGGTCATCGCGCGGCCTCGTCCATGATCGCCTTTCGTCGCAACAAGTGGTGGTAGTGCTGGGCGAACCGGTGCGCCTCGTCCCGAACATACATGAGAAGGCGCAGGGCGGGCGCGGTTTTTTCGATCTTCACCTCTTCCGCCCGCCCGTTCTTCCACAGGTACAGGGTCTCCTCGCGCTTTGCCAGCGAGAAGAGATGCGGCCGGGGCGTGAAGTTCTCCAGCTCGCGGGCGACGGTCGAGATCTGGCCGATCCCGCCGTCGACGAGGTACACGTCGGGGAAGACCTGCTCCTCGCGCGCGAGCCGGGCGAACCGCCGCTGCGTCACCTCGCGAAGGCTCGCGAAATCGTCGACCCCCTGCACGGTCGCGATCCGGAATCTCCGGTAGCCCGCCTTGAAGGGCGCGCCGTCGACGAACGAGACGAGCGAGCCGACCGTCTCGCCCCCCTGGAGGTGAGCGATGTCGATGCCCTCGATCGTGCGGATCGCCGCGCCGTCGAGGAGGGACGACAGCTGCGTGATCCCGTCCTGGGGATCGATCGGCGTGATGTCGCCTTCGACGTAGTCGAATTCCGGGCTGTGGCGCTCGAGGGCCTCGATCGCCTTGAGCTGGTCGCGGAGGCCGGCGGCGCGCTCGAAGTCGAGCCGCTTCGACGCCTCCTTCATGCGCGCCGTCAGATCCTCTTTCAGTTTCGACCGGTCGCCGCGGAGGAACTGGCGGAGCGACGCGATGTCGGCCGCGTAATTTTCCTTCGAGATCCGGTCGGCGCACGGCGCGGTGCACCGGTTGATGCTGTAGAGGAGGCACGGGCGGAAGTAGCGCCGCTTGGGATCGTCCGCGCTCATCTCGATCCTGCACGTCGCGAACCGGAAGATCTTCTGGAGGACCTTGACCGCCTCGCGCAGGTCGGCGGCGCCGGTGAACGGCCCCATCAGGTCGGCCTTCACGTCGTCGGTCTCGCGGACGATCCATACCTTGGAGAAGTCGTCGAAGGTCGTGAGGCCGAGCATCGTGAACGACTTGTCGTCCTTGAGCTTGACGTTGTATTTCGGCTGCGCGTCCTTGACGAGGCGCGCCTCGGCGAGGAGCGCGTCGACCTCGGTCGCGGTCTGGAGGATGTCCACGTCGCGGATCTGCGAGATCATCGACTGGAGCCGCGGCTCGATGTCGGGATGGGCGTGGAAGTACGAGCCGACGCGGTCGCGCAGGCTGCGCGCCTTGCCGATGTAGAGCGTCCGCCCGCGCGCGTCCTTCATGAAGTACACGCCGGGGGTTTCAGGGAGCGTGGAGATCTTGGCCTTGAGAGCGTCGGAATTCACAACCCGATTATAGGGGACCGACAAGAGGGAGTCCCAAGTCCCAGGGCCGAAGTCCGAGGGCCGAGGTCGAAGCGTCCGACGTCACGACAAGAAAGGACATACGGGGAGCGGTCAACGGGCCGGCTCACAGCGGAACTCGTCGAGTTCGACGAATGTGGAGGTCTGGTCGCCGATGCCGTACGTGAACGTCTTGAATTCACGCAGGTCGGCTGAGCATTCGGCGACGTTCAGGCCGTCGGCGAAGACGGCGGCCTTCCGTCCGTCGAATCGAATCTCGATCTGGACCCACGTCTTATCCTGGGCCGAATATCCGTGCCGGTGCGCCGCATCTTCGAGACCCCGGGTCATGCCCAAGAGGCGCCACGTCGGATCCGAGGAGAAGTGAAACAGGAATGAGGGACGCCTCCCCGTCCAGCCCCGATCCTCGATCGGCTGCTTCCACCACGGATCATCCAGCGCCGGCGGATTGAAGAGGACGTGGAGGCTTGGATACCAATGTCCGAATTGCGCTTCCGACGAGCGCACCCTGAAACGCAGGCGGCACGGCGTCCGCAAGGGGTAGACGCGGGCCCGCAGGAGACACGACTCCTGCCTCCCCGAGAGCTTGATCCCGACGGCGTCTCCGGAATCAACGACGCGTTCCAGCGATTCGTTGGAAGCCGCGATGAAGTCGCCCGGATGCCAGCGGGCTTCCACCCACTCCGGACTGCGGGGTGTGACGTCCGCCAGCAGGAGGGCGAGGAATGAGTACGCGGCGGCGCGCATCCGCGATCACTTTTCGAAGAAGGAGAGGAACTTGCGCGCCTTGCCGGGCGCGACCGCCATGCGGCCGCAGGGCGGACAGGGGTCCCCTTCGGGAAGCGTTTCGACCTTGACGCCGTAGGGAAGGCAGGGATCGGCGTCGATCAAGGACTGGCGGCTCCAGTACCGCGTGAGCAGCGTCCGGAGAGCGACGCGGACGGGCGGCTTGGCGTCCGCGACCTTCGCCTCCGCCTCGCGGCACTTGTAGACGATCCAGGGGAGGATCGCGTCGGCTTTTTCCAG
>DASTON010000109.1:0-5855 GCA_035762525.1 Planctomycetota bacterium
TCGCGGATCCGCTCCTGGAGCTGCTGCTTGTCGCGAGTGAACCGTTCCGAGATGCGGTCCGTCAGGTTCTTCAGCTCTTCCTTCACGTCCCGGCCGGCGCTCGTCGTCTCGAGGAATCGCGCGGGGAACCGGCTGTAGAGCTGGTGGACGTCGCGGTACTTGTTCGCGGCGAGAAGCTCCTGTTCGCGGTCGCGGATCGCGCGCAGCTCGGCCTGCGCGACGACGTCCGCCTTGTCGAGGTACTCCTTGCGCTTGTTGATCGCGGCGGTTTCCCACTCCGTGTTGCGATGGCGCCGGCGGTAGTCGTCGAACGCCTGGAGGACCGCGTCCATGGCCGCGAAGCCCGTGTCCACGCGCGCCTGGTTTTCGATCTCCCCCAGCTCCTTCCGCGCCGCCTCGTCGAGCGCCGCCTTGTCGGGTGGAGGCGGACCCGTCTGCGTGAGGCGGCCGATGTCCTTCGACTCGACCGCCGCGAAGATCCGGTCCTTGAAGAACCACACGGCGGCCCCGAGTCCCAGGAACACGGCGACGAGGAGGAATTTCCCGCCTCCCCCGCGGTGGTCCCGGCGGTAGGCCGACGGCGGGCGCAGCGGCATCGGCACCGGCCGGGGCGTGGGCGCCGAGATCCCGACGGCGACCGGCTTCGGCGCCGGACGGGCGCGGCGGGAGCGGATCGACTCCAGCGCCGCGATCAGGTCCTGCGGCCGCTGGATCCGGTTGTCCGGATTCTTCTCCATGAGGCGCGAGATCACCGCGCTCAGTTCCTGCGTGACCTTCGGATTGCGGACGTGCGCGGGGACGAGCCGCTCGGCGACGTGCTTCGCGAGCATCTGCTTCCCCGTCTCGGCGTTGAACGGGATCTGCCCCGTGACGAGGTGGTACATCGTCGCTCCGAGCGAGTAGAGGTCGGACCGGATGTCGATGTTCGGCGAGTCCTTGGCCTGCTCCGGCGAGATGTAGCGCGGCGTGCCGACCGCGCGGCCTTCCGACGCGGCGACGCCTTCGCGCGCGAGCCCGAGGTCGAAGAGCTTCGCCTGGCCGTCCGAGCTGAGGAGGATGTTCGCGGGCTTCACGTCGCGGTGGACCAGCCCGTTCCGGTGGGCGACTTCGAGCGCCTTCGCGACCTGGATCGCGACGTCGATGACGCGCGATTCCTCGAGCGACCCCTGGCTGTCGATCAATTGCTGGAGCGTCGCGCCCGACACGTACTCCATCACCAGGAAGTAGGTCCCCTGGTGGGCGCCGACGTCGTGGGCGACGAGCAGGTTCGGATGGCTGAGGCGGGCCGCGGCCCGGGCCTCGCGGAAGAACCGGTCGAGGTAGTTCTGGTCCTTCGCGAGGTGCGGCGCGAGGATCTTGATCGCGACGATCCGGTCCATCGAGAGCTGCCGGGCCCGGTAGACGGTGCCGGCTCCGCCGCTCCCGAGCACGTCGAGGATCTGGTAGTTCGGGATCTCCGGCGCGCCGGCGGGCTGGCCCCCCTTCAGGCGGCGGCGGGCGAGCGCGGCCTGCTCGTAACTGATGACTTTCTTCTCGAGGAGGATCCGCTCCAGGGAGTCGTCCTTGCGGACCGACTCCTTGAGCGTCTTCAGCGCGTCGCGGACGACGTCGAGCGGCGCTAAATCCAGTTCTACTAACGCATTTCCGAAATCAAAATCTGACTGCGTAGACATCGTGTCAATTCACCCGGTTGCTGCCGGCTTCCGGCTTCCAGCTTCCGGCCGCCTGCGGCCGACCACCAGCCGTCAACCGTCATCGGTCAACTGTCAACTATCCTGCTATTTACTGACGAGTCGGAAGAACTCGTTCTTTTTCCCAATCTTCAGGAGCTTGCCCTCCAGCTCGGAGACGGTCATCGCCGCCTTGGGATCGGCCGCCCTTTTCCCTTCGATTTCGACGCCCCCCTGCTCGATCAGGCGCCGCGCCTCGCTCGCGGAGCATTTCCTGGCCGCGCCGACGATCTTGGCGAGACTGGCTTTCCCGTCCGCCGCCAGGGTCGCGATGTTCACTTCGGGAATGTCGGCCGGAACCGCCTTTTCGCTGAACTTCTTCCGCCATTCCGCCATGGCCGATTCCGCGGCGGCGTCGCCGTGGAACTGCGAGACGATCGTGCGCGCGAGCCGCTCCTTGGCGGACTTCGGATGGGTCTTCTTGGGATCGCACATCGTGTCGATCGCGTCCTCCGCCACGGACGTCAGGAGCGTGTAGTACTCCTTCATGAGCGTGTCGGGGATCGACATCAGCTTCGAGTGCATCTCGAGCGGCGCGTCCGTCACCCCGACGTAGTTGTTCAGGCTCTTCGACATCTTCGCCCCGCCGTGGATCCCGGGCAGGATCGGGCACGTCAAGGCCACCTGGGCCTCCATCCCGAGATCGCGCATCAGGTCGCGTCCCACCATGAGATTGAACGTCTGGTCGGTGCCGCCGAGCTCGACATCCGCCTTCACGACGACGGAGTCGTAGGCCTGCATCACCAAGTACAGGAATTCGTGGAGGAATATGGGCGTCCCCTCCTTGTGCCGCTTGGTGAAGTCGTCGCGCTCGAGGAAGCGGGCGACCGTCATCTTCGCGGCGAGCCCGATCAGCTCGTAGAACGGCAGGGGCTTGAGCCAGGAGCTGTTGCGGACGACCTCGAGCCGGTTCGGGGAGAGGATCCTCCCCACCTGGTCGAGGTAGGTCTTGGCGTTGGCTTCGACTTCGCTGGGCGAAAGCTGGGGGCGCGTCTTCTTCCGGCCGCTGGGGTCGCCGACGAGCGCGGTCATGTCGCCGATGATCAGGACCGCTTGATGTCCAAGATCCTGGAACTGCCGGAGCTTCCGGAGGACGACGGAGTGGCCCAGGTGGATGTCGGGGGCGCTGGGGTCGACTCCGAGCTTGACCCGGAGGGGCTTCCCCTGCTCGGCGGAGCGGCGAAGCTTGGCCTCGAGATCGGCCGCCGTGTTGAGGGTGACCGTGCCGCGCTTGAGCTCGGCCAGTTGAGAGTTCGGATCTCGGTTCACGGGGGTGGATTTAACGGCATCTGGCATCGGGCATCAAGTCTGGGGCATCCGGCATTCCGCATCCGGCATCCTGGAATCGCTCCCCCGGATGCTGGATGCAGGCTGCTGGATGCATCACGTGTGCAACCCCACTACTCGCAGGGTTTGAAGGATGAACTGGTTCACGGCCTTGGGATGCGTGAGATTGATCAGGTGGCCGCCGCCCTTTACGACCTGGTCTGGCTTCACGACGGAACTGCGGATCAGGACGTCGCGGTCGCCGTGGATCAGCCGGACGGGGCACGGAGGCTTGGCCCCCTTCCACGCGACGAGCATGCGCGACCCTTCCCGGACGACATCGAGCCGCGCGCCCCGGACCAGGTCCATGACCTTGGGCCGGAACCGGTCCGGAATCGCGCCGAAGAGCTCGAGATGCTCCCCCTTGACGAGGGCCGCCAGCGCCTGGGCGAATCGAATCGTCCCGGGGATCTGCCGGCCGTGGCGCGCCGTGGAGATGCCGATCACGACTTTCGCCCCGACCTTCGAAGCCATGGCTTGCGCCATCACGCCGCCGAACGAGACCCCGCCGATCGCGTCGCACGGTCCGACTTCGGCCGCGAATCGATCCGCGTAGTCCTCGAGGGAGTCCCTGGAGTTCGCGACCGGCCAGGGAGGAACGGTGAAGGGGACGGGAAGGTCGCGCTGGGGATCAAAGAGGCGGTGGTCAACACCCATGCCCGGCAGGAGAACCAGTCTCATGGGGAGGCGAATTACGAATCAAGAATCACGAATACCGGATCTAGATTCTTGATTCTTGATTCGTGATTCGTCCTATTTCGTCCGCAACCCGTCCGCGTATTTTCGCCACTGGACCGGGTCGATGCCGAGCTTCTCGCCCGTCAGCGCCGTCAGGATGTTCGCGATGACGGACATTCCCGCCTTGAGGTGCCCTTCCTCCTCCGGGGATCTCCTTTCGCGCGCCTTCTTCAGGTTGGCGTTCGCCTTCTCGAGCGCGGCGACGAGGAGCTCCACCCCGGGCGTCTTCTGCGCCTCCGTCAGGAGCAGCGCGCAGATGAAGACCTCGTTCACGCTGCCGGCGTCCATCGCCTTGCCGAGCTTGCCGAGGGGATCGTCCGCCAGGTGCAGGTGCTTGGTCGGGACCAGCCGGACGGTCACGGGCTCGAAGAAGATCCGTTTCTGCGCCTCGGCCTGCGGGCCGCGGTCGATCTTCACGACCGGCATCCACGCCCCCACCGTGTAGAGGCGGATGTAGTCCTGGTCGTCCGAGAATTCCGCGTTCGTGTCGAGCGTGATCGGCCGCTCCCACTGCGCGCCCATCGCGATCGGGATCTCGCGCTCGATCGGGAAATCCTCGACGCGCGTCGCTTTCGTCACGGAACCGTTGGGGTCCATCCGCTCCACGGTGATTTCGACGACGACGATCGGGCGCGCGACTTCCTTGTCGAACTGGATGTTGATTCCGCCCTTCCACTGGTTCTCCATCCGGAGCATGAATTCGACCTTCGACCCCGCCTGCGCGGCGTGGGGCCCCGAAACGCGCGACCGCACCATCGACGACTGCGTCACCATGTTGTCGCAGGTGCGCCTCATGCGCTGGAGATCCGCCGCGTACCGCGATTTCGGCTCCAGGACCAGGAGGGCGTTGACGACGTCGAACGCGCGCTGGAACTGCTTCTCCTTGAAGTGCTTGTAGACGTCCGCCATGCGGGCCCGCACGTAGGCGTCGGGCGCCGTGCCGTCCGGCCTACCGATCCTGCGGAGGAATTCCTCGTGCGAGAGCATGGGGCCGGGGATTTCGGAGGGAGGGCCGGACTTGCCCAGTTCGATCTCGCGCACGATCCGGTAGATCTCGAGCGCGCCCTTCGCCTTCAGCAGCTCTTCAAGCTTCGGGACGACGTCGCGCCCCAGGGACAGCAGCTCCCTGCGGGCCACTTCGCGCAGCTCCGGATCCGTATCGGACAGGAGCTGGAACGCCATCTTCATGCGCTCGGCGCGGTCGTCCGCAGCCGGATCCTGGATCAAGATCGTTGCGACGACGAGGGCGGCCAAGGTCTTCAAAGGCATCATGTTATTGGACGTTTACCGTTAACCGTTTACCGTAACGTTTGCCGTTTTCCGTTTGCCGGGCGTTTGCCGTTCTTCGGCAGACGGCAAACGGCAGACGTAACGGCGAACGGCAAACGGTGGACGTCTTCATTCCACCGTCACGCTTTTCGCGAGGTTGCGGGGCTTGTCCACGTCGCGCCCCAGCCGCACCGCCGTGTGGTACGCCAGCAGCTGGAGGGGGACGACGGTGACGAGGGGCGAGAACATCTCCTCGACCTTCGGGATCGTCAGGACCGATTCCGCGAAACCGTCGACGTCCGGCTCCCCCGCGGTGACGATCGCCGCGACGCGGCCGCCGCGGCTGCGGATCTGCTGGATGTTCGAGACCATCTTGGGATAGACGAAGTCGCGCGGCGCGACGGCCACGGTCGTCAGGTGCTCGTCGACGATCGCGAGCGGGCCGTGCTTCATCTCGCCCGCGCCGTAGCCCTCCGCGTGGAGGTACGACAGCTCCTTCATCTTGAGCGCGCCTTCGTACGCCGTCGCGAGGTTGTACCGGCGGCCGATGTACATGAAGTCGCGGCAGTCGGCGAGCCGGTCCGCGACGACCTGCACCTCGCCGGCGCGGTCGAGCACGTCCTGGATCGCGGCGGGCACGCGCTTCGCCCCCTTGAGGAGCGCCTTCGCCCGGGCGGGCGCGAGCGTCTTGCGGTCGCGCCCCATCTGGATCGCCCACAGGAGCGCGCACAGGACCTGGGACGTGTAGGTCTTCGTCGCGGCGACGCCGATCTCGAGGCCCGCGCGCATGTA
>DASTON010000110.1:0-3972 GCA_035762525.1 Planctomycetota bacterium
CATGCGCTGCATCCCCTCCTCGGCGCTGGACAGGAGTTCGCCCGCCTCGGGATCCTGGGGCTTCCGCGCGATCATGCGCGTGTAGGCCGACACCATCCGCAGGGGCGCCTGGAGGTCGTGCGCGACGCGCCGCGCGTAATCCTCGAGGTCGGCGTTCGAGCGCGTCAGTTCGGAGACCTGGCGGACGAGCTCCTTCTCCGCCTTGCGGCGCACGGAAATGTCCCGCGCGATGTCCGCAGCGCCCGCCACGGAGCCGTCGGGCGCCGTGACCGGGGACAGCACGCGAGACACCTCGATCGTCGATCCGTCCTTGCGCCGGCGCTCGGTGTCGGAATCCGGGACACGCTCCCCCTTGAGGACGCGTTCCAGCGTGCGCCGCTCTTCCGCGAACCGCTCCGGGGGTACGAGCGCCGTCAGCGGCCGGCCGATCGCCTCGTCGGCCGCGTAGCCGTACAGCCGTTGCGCGCCGGGATTCCAGTACGTGATCTTTCCCTCGGGCGAGAGCCCGACGACGGCGTCCTCCGTGGTGCCGGCGAAGACCGGCGACACCGACGTCGTGGGAGGGGAGGACGATTCCTCCGTCGCGGCCGGGTGGCTGCCGTTGGTGGGCGCGGATCTCGGGCGCCCGGCTTCGGCGCGCGCGGGCGCCAGGCCCAGGTCCACGGACATCTTGGTCCGGAAGTGGGCGGGCAGCAGGACCTGCGCGGTGTCGCCCTCGGAACCGGCTCTCTTGAGCGATTCGGGATCGAACGTGTCGGAGTTGACGAGGACGAGGCGGCCGGTGCGGGTGAGGATCAAGATCGCGTCGGGAGCGGAACTCAACCGGATGCGGAAGGCCTCCACTCCCTCCGCCCCGGGCGCACCTTCCCCCTGCCCAGGACCCCACATCCCACTACCCCTCTTCCTGATTCGGCCGACTTGACCAATGGCGATGATGACGGCGTCGTCGGCACGACGGTATAGCCTACCCCGAGGGACTTCAACAACAATTATTTCAGACAACCGCGGGCGCGCGCCGGGGCCAGACCTTCACGAAAAACACATGGGCGGGCAGGTACAACAGGATCGTGTAGCCGACGACCGCGATCGGGAGATACAAAACCGGGGCTACGACCTCCTGCTGCTTGAACAGGGGGCCCCAGGACCAGTTGATGTTGCGCAGAGGTCCTCCCAGGAAACTCACGGTGATCGCGACCGCCGTGGTCGCCACCTGGAACGGCAGCGCGGACCGATCGTACCCAAGGCGCCCGAGGCAGAACACGAGCACCGGAGGCGTGCCGGCGTGCATGCACAGCGAGAGGAGGCGGACCTCGAGGGGAATCGCCTCGTCGAACATGAATTTCGTGCCGCCGTGGATGAAGAATCCGAAGAAGAATCGGGCGGCCACGTCGACGACGTACAGGATCTGGACGAGAAGGACGGAGACGGCCTGCCAGGACACGAGGAGCGGGCTTTCGAGCCAAAGCCCCGCGGCCAGGAGGAAGTTCGCGAGGTTGCAGAACCACAGGAAATTCTCGGGCCCGAAGTAGAGGGCGTACGCGGGGGCCCAGAGGGCGACCCACACGGTCCAGCCGAGTTTGAGCCATAAGGGCAATCTGGACATCCTCAGATTCTAGGCCCGATTTCAGATTGCGGATTGCGGATTTCGGGAGCCGGCCGGCCGGAAATCTCAAATCGACAATCCGAAATCGCCTCTTGTGAATGGAATTGTTTGGCTTGGTTGTGTCGGCCTGCTTAGAATCTCAAGCGCTGTTTTCTTCCACCCCATGCATCCGAAGCCGAAATCCGTCTTTGAAACGCTGACGGCCGTCCAGCCGAACGAGCGTCTGCGGCTGGAGACCGAGCCGGGCGAGCTCTCGACGCGCGTCCTCGACCTCTTCGCGCCGATCGGCAAGGGCCAGCGCGGGCTCATCGTCGCGCCGCCCCGGACGGGCAAGACGATGCTCCTCCAGAAGATCTCCAAGGCGGTCATCAGGAACCATCCCGAGGTCGCGGTGCTCCTCCTGCTCGTGGACGAGCGCCCCGAGGAGGTGACCGACTTCAAGTCCGTCCTCAAGGGGACGAACGCCGAGATCCACGCCTCGAACAACGACCAGCCGTGGGCCCAGCACATCCGGCTGACGGAGCAGGTGCTCGAGAAGGCGAAGCGGATGGTGGAGGCGAAGAAGGACGTGCTGGTCCTCTTCGACTCGCTGACCCGCATGACGCGCGCCTACAACCACAAGACGCCCAACTGGGGCCGGACGATGTCGGGCGGCATCGACGCCGCGGCGTTCCTCGGCCCGCGCGCCTTCTTCGGCGCGGCGCGCAAGGTCGAGCAGGGCGGGTCGCTCACGATCGTCGGGACGGTGCTCGTCGATACCGGCTCGCGCATGGACCAGGTGATCTTCGAGGAGTTCAAGGGCACCGGCAACATGGAGCTCTACCTCGACCGGGACCTGGCCGACCGCCGGATCTTTCCCAGCTTCGACCTGATGCGGTCGGGGACGCGGCGGGAGGAGCTGCTCGTGAGCGAGGCCGAGCTGCGCGCGATGCACCGCCTTCGCCGCATGGCCGCGGACCTCAAGCCGCGCGAGGCGATGGAGACTCTGCTCGAACGTATCGCGAAGACCGGCTCCAACGCGGAATTCTTGAAGACGATTGGTTAATCGTACGCATCACGCATCACGCATTACGCATCGCGCCCAGATAGTCGCGCGTATTTCATTCAAGTTCCTTCACCTTTCGGGCCGATGAACGATAGAGGGGAGTTTCCGCTGAGTTCCGGGGAGAGAGGGGAGCCATGAACGGCGTCACGCGTCCGGTCCTGCTCGGGTCCGTCATCGTCATGTCCCTCGCCATCGTCGTCAGCTTCGTCACGAGCGCGGTCGTCGCCTCGCGCGCGTACGTCCAGCGCGGCGCCCAGCCGTTCGATCTCAAGAAATCGCTGACCGTCACGGGATCGGCGAAGCACCGCATCGTGGCCGACCTCGCCATCTGGAAGTTGTGGGTGAAGGGCGAGGGCAAGACGATGGAGGAGGCGTTCGCGAAGATCGAGGCGTCCGAGCAGGGGGTGCGCTCGTTCTTCAAAAAGCACGCCATTGCGGACAGCCAAGTCCTGGCCGGCGCCATTTCCACCGACGTCCACCGCAAGAAGGACGAAAAGGGAAACGAACTCCGCGAGGTCGTGTCGTACGAATTGACGCGCACGTTTACCGTGACCGCGGAGGAAGTCCGGAAGGTGGAACGCGTGGCGGGAGAGGTCACCGAGCTCCTCAAGGGGGGACTCCGCGTGCTCTGCGATCCTCCCCAGTACATCGTGACGAACCTGGGTGAACTGAAGATGAAGGTCATCGGCGAGGCGACGGCGAACGCGCGGGCCCGGGCGGAGCTCATCGCGACGAACAGCAAGTGCCGCGTGGGCGAAGTGCGCGAGGCGCGCGCGGGCGTGCTCCAGATCACGCCGCCGTGGTCGACGGAAGTGAGCGCGGGCGGGCAGAACGACACGTCGACGATCGACAAGGACATCACGTCAGTGATGAGCCTCGACGTCGCCATCCGCGCCGAGTAACGGTTTTCGCGCGGCGGCCATCAGGAGCAGAGCCGCGGTGGCGAGCCCGGCGAGCAGGTGCTTGAGGGTGTGCCCGCTTGCCCATCCGTTCAGCGCCCGGAAGATCTCCCCGTCGAAAACCTCGCACGCCTTCGCGACCGCGTAGAGCGCCACCGCCGCCCCGTAGCCGGCGCCCAGCGAATAGCGCGGCGGAAACAGCAGGATCAGGAGCGGGATGCAGAGCATCGGCGCGAACTGGACCAGCGCGTAGAGCCGCAGGTCGCCCGCGACCGCCCACGCGACGATGCTCACGATGCCGGCGGCGAGCAGGGGTCCGAGGAGCCTCCATCCCGCCCGGACGCTTATCCGCTCCGCGATCATGATGGCCGTGAGGCTCATGATCACCGCGGTCAGCGGCAGCCGGTCCCAGACGAGCCGCGCGT
>DASTON010000111.1:0-2545 GCA_035762525.1 Planctomycetota bacterium
GCAGCTCGTGTCGAAGTGCGGATGCACCGGAGTCCAGAACGCTTTCCGGTAGGCGACCCCGATCACGATCAACAGCGAGGCGGTCACCGCGATCGGAACCAGGAGCTGCCGGCTGTGTTTCGCGGGCCCGCGATATCGACGTCGCGCGCGCGGACTGGCCGCCCACATCCAGGCGTGCACGGTCAAGACGGCCGCCATCGGCGTTCCGATGTGCCATAGCGCGTCCCGCGTTTCCCTGAAGCGCCTCTCCGCGTGTTCGACGTGCTCGAGTCCGCCTTCCTCATAGGCTTCCTGATAATCCGACAAGTTCCACGACCGGTGGCCATGGAGGCGCGCATAGGTCAGGAAGGCGACGAGGACGAGCGCCGCGGCGGTTACCGACCACGCCAGTGACGCGACGCCGTCCCAATCCATGAAGACCACGCGCTCCCGTTGCAGGCGTCGTTCGCGGGCGCGGAGAAGAAAAAAGGAAATGAGGGAGAAGAGAAACAAGCCGGCGAGAAGTGCGACGCTCCAGTGAATCAACGACTTCGGCACGCCCTCGACATCATCCATGCAGCGCCGCGCCGGCAATCGTCAATCATCAATCGTCAATCGCCCGGCTATCCGAGAATCTTCCTGTCGTCTCCCAGGTAGATTCCCTGGAGATTCATCTTCAGCTGCTCCGGGTTCGGGCTGTGCGTCATCGCGGACTTCTTCGAGATCAATCCCCGGTTGATCAGGTCGACGAGCGACATGTTGAAGTCCTGCATCCCCTCTTCCTTGCCGCCCCGGATCAGGTCGGCCAGCTTCTTGTCCTCCGCGTTGACGATCAGCTTCTGCGACGTGGCGTTGTTGAAGAGGATCTCCACGGCGGGCACCATCTTCACCCCTTCCACCTGGGCGGGGACCAGGCGCTGGCAGACGATCGCCTTCAGGTTGAAGGCCAGCGACTGGCGGATCAGCGGCTGCCGCTCCGTCGGGAAGAGATCGAGCAGGCGGCCGATGCACTGGGGCGCGCTCGACGCGTGGATCGTCGCGAACACCAGGTGGCCCGTCTCGCTCGCCATGAGCGCGGCGTCGAACGACACGTAGTCGCGCATTTCGCCGATGAGGATGACGTCGGGATCCTGCCGGACGACGTGCTTCAGCGCCTGGTGGAAGTCGGGCACGTCGATGCCGATCTCGCGCTGGCTGATGAACGACTTCCGGTCCTGGAACAGGTACTCGATCGGGTCCTCGATCGTGATGATGTGCGCCTTCTCGGTCGAATTGATGTAGTCGAGGACGCACGCGAGGGTCGTCGACTTGCCGCACCCCGTCGGTCCGGCGACGATCACGAGGCCCTGGTTGTATTTCGCGATGTTCTGGAGCGATTCCGGCAGCCGCAGGTCCTCGAAGCCGGGGATGATCGTGTTGACGCGGCGCGCGGCGAACGCCACCGAGCCCCGGTCCCAGAAGACGTTGATGCGGAACCGGCCCACGCCCGGCAGGCTGTAGGCGAAGTCGAGGTCGGACTCCGTCTCGAACCGCGCCCTCTGCTCGTCGGTCATGATCTCGTAGATGTACCGCTTCGCGTCGTCGGAGCTCAGCGCGCGGTTCCCGATCTCGTAGAGCGCCGTGTTGACCCGCAGGATCGGCTTCTGGCCCCCCTTGATGTGAAGGTCCGAGGCCTTGTTGCGCATCGCCGCCACCATGAGGCGCTCGATGTCCTTCAGGTTCGCCGGAATCTCCGTGCCGACCGCTTTCGTTTCCACGCGTCCGGGGGAGGACAGATCCGCGGGTTCGTTGACTTGGGACTCAGCCATTTCCATTCACCTCTTGCTGTCTATACAAGCTGTCGCGGGGACTTCCCGTAGTGTTTTTCGTAATAGGTCCGGTATTCGCCGCTCTTGATCCGCGCCACCCAGTCCCGATGTTCGCGATACCACTCGACGGTCTCCGCGAGCCCCTTTTCGAACGGCACCTCCGGGCTCCACTCCAGCGCCCGGCGCGCCTTCGACGTGTCGAGCGCGTACCGCCGGTCGTGCCCCGGCCGGTCGGCCACGAACTTGATCAGCGACTCGGTGCGGCCGCAGGCCGCGAGGAGGATCTTCGCCACGTCGATGTTCTTCCGCTCGTTGCCGCCGCCGATATTGTACGCCTCGCCCGACTTCCCCTTCTCGAAGGCCGCCCAGATCCCCGTGCAATGGTCGAGGACGTGCAGCCAGTCGCGCACGTTGAGCCCGTCGCCGTACAGCGGGCATTCCCGGCCCTCGAGCGCGTTCGAAATGAAGAGGGGGACGAACTTCTCGGGGTATTGATACGGCCCGTAGTTGTTCGAACCCCGGGTGATTACGACGTCGAGTCCGAACGTGTGGTGATAAGCGAGCGTCATGAGATCCGCGCCCGCCTTGGTCGCCGAATACGCGCTCGAGGGCGTCAGCGGCGTCGTCTCGACGAAGACGCCGGTTTCGGGGAGCGACCCGTACACCTCGTCCGTCGACACCAGGAGGAACCGCCGGATCTTGCGGCGGCGCGCGGCCTCGAGCAGGACCGTCGTTCCTTCGACGTTCGTCTTCACGAA
>DASTON010000112.1:0-4215 GCA_035762525.1 Planctomycetota bacterium
TCCTTGAAGACCTGCGACTTGAAGAGCGACTTCAACAGGGTGTCGGCCTCCTTCTGCCAGGTCTTCTGCGGAGCGTCTTCGTAGGGCACGCCGTCGCCCATGACGACGAGATCGATCCGGTTGCCCATCGGCCCGGTGATATCCACGGGGGCCATGGTCAGGAACGCGGTGTCGGACGTGAACGGCCGCGCCCTCATCGCGAACGGAGTGGCGGGGAACTTCTCCGTGATGATCTGGGCGATGGCGCGCCCCTCGGAGAACCGGCCCTCGTTCATGCACCGGAGCATGCGCTCCACGAGCTTTTCCGCGAGGGCCTTGTCGGCGGCGGGGTCCTTCGGCTGTTGCGTGGCAAGCAGTAGGGCGACCGCGGCGATGATCATCGTCCCTAACACCCTACAGGAAACGCCGCCGCCCCTCTGCTAATCGTCAATCTTCAATCGTCAATCGTCCTCACAGCTTCGGCAGGGTCACCTCTTGCTGCTTTTGGTACTTGCCCTTCTTGTCGGCATACGAGGTCTGGCACGGCTCGTCCGACTCGAAGAAGAGCACCTGCGCGATGCCCTCGTTCGCGTAGATCTTCGCGGGCAGCGGCGTGGTGTTGGAGATCTCGAGCGTCGCCGTCCCCTCCCACTCCGGCTCGAACGGCGTGACGTTGACGATGATGCCGCACCGGGCGTACGTCGACTTCCCCAGGCACACCGTGATGACGCTGCGCGGAATCCGGAAATACTCCACCGTGCGGGCCAGCGCGAACGAGTTCGGCGGAATGACGATATGGTCCGCCTTGATGTCGACGAACGACTTGGGGTTGAACATCTTCGGATCGACGACCGTCGTGTAGAGGTCCGTGAAGAGCTTCCACTCGTCGGCGACCCGGATGTCGTAGCCGTAGCTCGACACGCCGTAGCTGATCACGCCCTCGCGCACCTGGCTCTCGACGAACGGCTTGATCATGCCGTGCTCGAGCGCCATGCGCCGGATCCACTTGTCCGATTTCACGCTCATGGTTTCCCCTCTGATGGCATCCTGCAGCCGGCATCCGGCATCCTGGGATCCTCAAACTCGCTTTCCGCCCGTTCCTGGATGCGGGATGCTGGCTGCCGGATGCGCTCTTAAAGGCCGTTCAACTCTTTGAATTCTTCGTCAAACTTGGCTTCGATCATCCGCTGCGGGATCGGGATGAACGGCGGCAGCTGGGCGTCGCAGGTCCATTTCGCGTCGCCGACCTGGAAGACGACGCGCGCCCCGAAACCCTCCAGCGTGGCGTGACCGTCCTTCCACTCCAGCGTCGCCCCTCTCATCACCCCGTCCCTCAGCTTCTCCAGTTTCCCCTTCAGCGCGGCGAGAAACGCCTCGCGATTCTTGATCGTCCCCTCTCGCTTGAAGCTCCCCATCGGTTCTGGCTTATAGCTCAAGGCTTAGAGCTTAGAGCTGGCTCTACACGTCGAGGTACTTCACTTCCAGCGCGTGCTTCTCGATGAACTCTCGTCTCGGTTCAACCTCTTCTCCCATCAGGATCGTGAAGATCCGCTCCGCCTTCAGCGCGTCCTCGAGCGCGACCTTCTTCAGCGTCCTTGTCGCGGGATTCATCGTCGTCTCCCACAGCTCCGACGCGTCCATCTCGCCGAGGCCCTTGAACCGGCTGATCTCCGGCCCCTTGCGCTGGCCGAGCTTCTTGAATCCCTCGAGGACTTCGCGCAGGGAGTGGGCCGGGACGGCCTCTCCGTCGCCCGTGATCCGGAACCGCGACTTCCCGTCGACGTCCGCGGACCGGAAGAAGTCGCCGGGGGACAGGCCCGCCTGCCGCAGCCCCTTGAGCGCCCCCTCGAGATGCGCGACGTCGTGGAATTCGCTCGCCCACGCGATCGACTCCTGCGGCGCCGCGGGACGCTCGAGCTCGTCCCACACGAGCAGAACCTCGCGCTTCGTCCGCTCCTCCTCCTCGGCGATCCAGCGGTCGAGCTGCTCCTGTGAGTAGAAGTTGAACTCGCGGCCGTCGATCTTCACGCGGTAGACCGGCAGCTTCCCCATGTTCGTATCGAAGGTCGCGATGAACTTGTCCATCGACACGCCCCGGCGCTGCACCGGCGCGATCGCGTCCTCGATCGACAGCAAGTGGTCGACGATGACGCGCAGCTCCGCGCCCTCGAACGACTTCCCGGCGGTCTCCAGCTTCGTCCCCTCGACGCCGAGGTTCAGCAGGATCCGGTTCATGTCCGCGTCGTTGTGGATGTACGTCACCTTCTTCTTGTCCGTGATCTTGTAGAGCGGCGGCTGCGCGATGTAGATGAAGCCCTGCTCGATGAGCGGCCGCATGTGGCGGAAGAAGAACGTCAGGAGCAGCGTCCGGATGTGCGAGCCGTCGACGTCCGCGTCGCACATGATGATCGTCTTGCCGTAGCGGAGCTTCGCGAGGTCGAACTCCTCCTGGATCCCCGCCCCCACCGCCGTCATCAGCGTCCGGATCTCGTCGTGCTTCAGCATCCGGTCAAGCCGGGCCTTCTCGACGTTCAGGATCTTGCCCTTGAGGGGCAGGACGGCCTGGAACTTCCGGTCGCGCCCCTGCTTGGCGGAGCCTCCTGCCGAATCGCCTTCGACGACGTACAGCTCCGTCTCCTCGCGGTTGCGCGACTGGCAGTCCGCGAGCTTGCCGGGGAGGTCGCCGCTCGAGAGCGCGCTCTTGCGCCGCACCGCGTCCTTGGCCGCCCGGGCCGCCTCGCGCGCCTGCGCCTCCATGACCGACTTCAGGACGACGGCCCGCCCCACCGCGGGAGTCTTCTCGAGGAAGTCCCACAGCTCGTCGCCCACGACCGTGCTGACGATGCCCTCGATCTCCGGATTCGTCAGCTTCACCTTCGTCTGGCTCTCGAACGAGGGGTTCGGCAGCCGGACGTTGACGACGACCGCGAGCCCGCTCCGGTAGTCGTCGCCCGAGGGCAGCGGGTCCTTCTCCTTCAGGAGCTGCATCTCGCGCGCATACTTGTTGCACGTCCGCGTCAGCGCGTTCCGGAATCCCGTCAGGTGCGTGCCGCCGTCGTGCGTGTTGATCGAGTTCGCGAACGAGAATTCGCTCGGCTCGTAGTGGTCGTTCCACTGCATCGCGATCTCGACCTGGATCTTGTCGACGGTCTTCTCGAGGCTGATGACCTCGGGATGCACCTTCCCCTTCCCCTGGTTCACGAAGGCGACGAACTCGCGGATCCCGCCGTCGTACTTGTGCTCCACCGTCTTCCCGCTGCGCTCGTCCGAGAGGACGATGTGGATCCCCTTGTTGAGGAACGCGAGCTCTCGCAGGCGGCGGGCGACGGTCTCGAAAACGAAGTTCGTGTCGGGGAAGATCGTCCCGTCGGGCTTGAACTGGATCCGCGTCCCGTGCTTGTCCGTCGGGCCGACGGCCTGCACGTCGCCGTCGGAGCGGCCCTTGGAGAACCGCTGCCGGTATTCCCGCGCGGGCTCGCCTTCCGCCGTCCACCACACCGTCGCCTCGAGCCACTCGGAGAGCGCGTTGACCGCCGTGACGCCCACGCCGTGCAGCCCCGCGGACACCGAGTAGACCTTGTTGTCGAACTTGCCTCCCGCGTGGATGTTCGTGAGGGCGACTTCGAGGGCGCTCTTCCCCGACTCGTGCCGGCCCGCGGGGATGCCGCGGCCGTCGTCGGTCACGGACGCGCTGCCGTCGGCGTGGAGGCGGACCTGGATCGACGTACAGATCCCCGCCATCGCCTCGTCGATGGAGTTGTCCACGACCTCGAAGATGAGGTGGTGCAGGCCGCGCGGGCCCGTGTCCCCGACGTACATGCCGGGGCGCGTGCGCACCGCCTCGATGCCCTCGAGGATGCGGATCTGGTCGACGCCGTACGACTTGGTTTCGGAAGACATCAAATAAAAACCGCCGCATCCGCGGCGACCCGTGCGATTCGAAAAATCATGGCCTCCTCAGGTGGCCCGGAGCACGCACCGCAGGTCCGCGATCGTCCGGCGCGGGAACTCCGCCCGGAACCGCGCGAGGATCTCCGGCCTCCGGAACGATTCGATCTCCTGCCTCAGGGACGCCGACTCGACGGCGACCGTGAGCGTGTCCCGGTTCATGCCGACGACGCGCGACCTCAGCGCCACGTCGGGCCCCGCGGCCCGGCTCCACGCCTCGGTCAGCGCGTACAGCTCGTCGCGGCGCCGCGGCCCGAGGTCGCGCAGGACCTCCGGCAGCACGTCGCC
>DASTON010000113.1:0-3456 GCA_035762525.1 Planctomycetota bacterium
CGGGACGCCCAACAAGGGGCGACTCGGCGCGAACGCCGTCCTGGGAATCTCGCTCGCCGTCGCCCACGCCGCGGCGGCCGCCGCCGGCAAGCCGCTCTACAGCTTCCTCAGCCACGGCCAGGGCGTGACGCTGCCCGCGCCGTTCATGAACGTGATCAACGGCGGGGCGCACGCCGACAACACGCTCGATTTCCAGGAATTCATGCTGGTCCCCGGCGGATTCCCGTCGTTCCGGGAGGCCCTGCGCGCCGGGGTCGAGGTGTTCCACGCCCTCAAGTCGGTCCTGAAGGGGATGGGCCTTTCGACCGCGGTCGGAGATGAAGGCGGCTTCGCTCCGAACCTGAAATCGGTGGAAAGCGCCCTGGATGTTCTCGTGAGGGCGATTCGGAAGGCCGGTTACGAGCCCGGAAAGCAGGTCGCGCTCGCGCTCGACGTGGCGGCCAGCGAGCTCTTCAAGAAGGACCGGTACTTCTTCGAGAAGTCGGGAGATCCGGCGAGGACCGCGGAGGAGCTCGGCTCCTTCTACGAGAAACTGGCCGCGGCGTATCCGATCGTCTCCATTGAAGACGGGCTGGCCGAAAACGATTGGGACGGCTGGAAGGCGCTTCGAAAGCGCCTGGGGAAGAAGATCCAGCTCGTCGGCGACGATCTGTTCGTCACGAACACCGAGCGGCTGAAGCGGGGAATCCGCGAGAAGGCCGCGACGGCGATCCTGATCAAGGTGAACCAGATCGGAACGCTCACGGAGACCGTCGACGCGGTCGTGATGGCGAAGCAGGCGGGTTTCGGCTCGGTGATCTCGCACCGCTCGGGCGAAACGGAGGACACGACGATCGCCGACCTCGCGGTCGCGCTGAACGCGGGGATGATCAAGACGGGCTCGGCGAGCCGTTCGGAGCGGATGGCCAAGTACAACCGGCTATTGAGAATTGAAGAGGAATTGGGGAGCAAGGCGAAGTACCTCGGTTTCGACGCACTGACAAGAAGCAAGTAGCGGCGATTACGGATTACGGATTTGAGATTTCGGGTGCCGACCCGAACCTCAAACGGGAGTCGTCCCCCAAATCTGAAATCTGCAATCCGAAATCGCCCCTTAACGCGTGATAGCTCTGCTCTTGACCGGTTTGAGCTTGTCGTCCAGCTCGTAGAGCATCGGAACCCCCGTCGGGATCTCCACCTCCACGATCTTGTCGTCCGGGATGTTGTCCAGGAACTTGATGAGACCGCGCAGCGAATTTCCGTGGGCCGCGATGAGGACCCGGCGGCCGGCCTTCAGATCCGGCGCGATGCGCTCGCGCCAGTACGGAAGCACGCGGGCGATCGTGTCTTTCAGCGATTCCGAGAGCGGGATCTCCGACGGTTTCAGGCCGGCGTAGCGGGGATCGTCCCGCTGGCCGCGCGGATCGTCCGCCTTGAGCGCGGGCGGGGGCGTGTCATAGCTGCGCCGCCAGAGCTTCACCTTGGCGTCGCCGTGCTTCTTCGCGGTCTCCGCCTTGTCGAGGCCCTGGAGCGCGCCGTAGTGCCGCTCGTTGAGCCGCCAGTGAGCGAATTGCGGGATCCACATCAGGTCCATTTCCTCCAGGATGTGCCACAGCGTCCGGACGGCGCGCTTGAGGACGGAGGTGTGCGCCACGTCGAAGACGATGCCGTCGCGCTTCAGCGCGCGTCCGGCGTCGACGGCCTCGCGAATTCCTTTCTCGGACAGGCCGACGTCGACCCAGCCCGTGAACCGGTTCTCGCGATTCCACGCGCTTTCGCCGTGGCGGATGAGGACGAGTTGCTTCATGGGGGTGCAATATAGCGAATAGAAATCAGACATCAGAAATCAGACATCAGAATTCGGAAGGAAGTCGTCCGTCTTCAGCGCGCGGGCCGACAAGCCATCAGGCGAGGTGCATCGGTTTCTTCAGATAGCGCTTCTGGCAGGGCATGCACAGATCGAAGCGGAACGTCCGGTAAACCTCGTCCATCGCCTCCGCCTCGGTGACGTTCCGCAGGCTCGCGATGATCTTCGCCATCTCCGCCGGGTGATCCTTCGCGAGATCGTCCTCGGTGAGCTCCATCGGATCGTAGGCGGCCTTGACCTCGATCTTCACCTCGTAGCGGACGTCGCTTTCGACGAGAAGCGGAGCCCCGCATCCGTCGCAGGTGAGACGATCCATCAGTTGCGATGGAACCGGAGCTTGTCGCGGGAGACGCGGACGTGGACCCGGTCACCTTCGTGGAGGGCGCCTTCGACCAGGAGATCCGCCAGGGGGGCTTCGACTTCGCGTTCGACGGTCCGCCTCAGCTCGCGCGCTCCGTACTCGGGCCGGAAGCCCTTTTCCGCAAGCAGTGGCGGGACGGCTTCGGAAAACTCGAGCTCGATCGGGACGGTGGCGGCGTGGCGGCGCACCTCTTCGAGGAATCGTTCGACGATGCGCACGCATTCCGCGAGCCCGATGGGATTGAAGAGGACGACTTCGCTCAGGCGGTTCAGAAACTCGGGACGGAATCGCGCCCGGAGGCTCGTCTCGGTCTCGCCGAACAGCTCCTCGCGCGAGAGCTCGCGGCGTCCCGCCCCGAAGCCCATGCGGTTCCTCAGGGCGGCGGCCTCGTCGGCGCCGACGTTGGACGTGAAGACCATGACGGTCTGGCCGAACGCCACGCGCCGGCCCTTGCCGTCGGTCACGAATCCCTCGTCCATGGCCTGCAGCAGGAGGTCGTGGACCTTGGCGTCGGATTTCTCGATTTCGTCGAACAGCACGACGGTCTGGCCGCGCCGGGCGAGCTCGTCGAGGAGTCCCCCCTGGTCGTGGCCGATGTACCCGGGCGGGGCGCCGATGAGCTTGGCGTACTCGTGGGGCAGGGCGTATTCGCTGCAATCGACGCGGACCATGCCGGACGGATCCCCGGTCATCGAGCGCGTGATCGCCTTCGCCAGCTCCGTCTTGCCGACCCCGGTCTGGCCGACGAAGAAAAAGGCCGCGATCGGACGCTCGGGGTCGCGCAGTCCGGCGAGCGACTTGCGGAGGGCCCGCGCGACGGAGGAAACGGCCTGCGGCTGTCCGACGACCCGCATGCCCAGGTCTTCCTCGAGGGTGCGGAGCGACTCGAAATTCCGGTGCGGCGGCGACGCGTGGCCGAGGAGGTGAAGCTCCGGAGTCGGGCCGTCCGAGACGGGAATCGCCACTTTCCGGATGTCGAGCGCCGGATTCGCCTCGATGCAGAGGGCATACAGGCGCTCCGCGGCGTCCGAGGCCGGATCGAGCCGCGCGAGCACGTGGGCGGAGCCGCCCGCGACGCACGCGTTGATGATCAGGTCGACGAAGGCGCGCCGGTTGGGAAGGCGGGCGTTTTCGAACAGCCGGGCGGCCTCGGACGCGGTGAAGATGCGGATCGTGACGAAAACGTCGAGAGGTTCGAAGTACTTCCGGACCGCGTTCGGCTCCATCCGATTCATGCGGGCACTCCCTT
>DASTON010000114.1:0-3258 GCA_035762525.1 Planctomycetota bacterium
CGACACCGACCCCCGGATCCTGGACCGACTTCGACGCCGCCTGACCGCCGCAAGCGACGCGTCGATCGGCACCCTCGCCGTCGCCCGGGGCTGGATCTCGCAAGATCAGCTGCGCGACGGACTCCGCGAAGCCAAGAAGACCAGCAAGCCGCTCGGAGATCTTCTCGTCGCCAAGAAAGCGCTCACCCCGGCCCAGTTGGAAGAACTCATCCTCGCCAAGTAAGCGCTTCCAGGAATCGTCAATCCTCAATCGTCAATCGCTCGTGGATTGATCTCGCCTGGGTGAAGTCATCTCTACTTGGAGCCGATAAATGACCTTGGAGAGAGGGTCATGTCGAAAATCCCGGCAAAGCAAACCAATCTCGTCGACCTCGAGAAGACGTATTTCCGCGGCGTCCCCTCCCCGAGGATGACCGTCGATCTCGAGGGGGGCGGGCCGGCGCTCGAAGCGACCCTCGAATCGGGCGACTTGCGCGCACGCTACCGCATTCCGCCCGCCGAAGCCCCGGCGTTTCTCCGGAACCTGCCGGCGTCGGCGAAAGTCGCGAAAGGGCTCCGCGTCTCGGACACGCCTCTGGCGCCGGAACTTCGCGCCGACTACGACGAGGCGGGCCGGCTGCGGATCCAACCGTATTACGGCCGGTTCACCGGCGAGGACCTCGAGCGCGGCCTGGCCGGCACGCGCTGGTTCTTCGACGGCTCGACCTACCACCCGCTCGCGACGGTCCCGAAGAAAATCCGCGGCTATTTCGGCGGATCGCGCGCCCTCGTCCGCGAAGGCGACGACATCCCGGGATTCCTCGAGACCGAGTTCCCCGCGCTCTCGAACTGGATCGCGTTCCGGCCGTCCCAGGCCGTCCGCGACAGCCGGGTCGCCGCCGCGCCGAAGCTCGCCGCCGTGAGCGTCGCCTCGGGGCCGGGCGACTGGCTCGTCCTCGATCCGGTCTACGCGTCCGGCGATCACCGCATCGCGATGCACGAGATCCTCGCGCTCCAGCGCCCGAAGGGTTTCGTCCGGCGCGGCACGACATGGATCCCCGTCGACGCGAAGGAAGCGGGCCGCCAGTGGCAGGGAAGGGCGACGCGGCTGAAGCGCGCGGACTATCTCTCCACGCGGGCCGCCCTCAAGAAGGACCTCGCGGTCGAGCCGGTGGGCGACGTCCGAGTCCTCGAGGAGGCGCTCGACCGGATCGACGATCCTCAACCGGAGCCGCTGCCCGCGGGCCTTCGCGCCGAGCTTCGCCCGTACCAGAAGTCCGGCTACGACTGGTTGTGGAACTTGCGCCGCGCGGGGCTCAACGGAGTCCTTGCCGACGACATGGGCCTCGGCAAAACCCACCAGACGATGGCGTTCCTCCTGTCGATCTACGAACGCGGCGCGACGCGACCTTCGCTCATCGTCTGCCCGACCAGCGTGCTTGAAAACTGGATCGAGAAGATCCGGACGTTTGCGCCGGGCCTCCGGGCGTACCGCTACCACGGCGCGCGGAAGCCCGAGATGCTGGCGCTTCCCGGCCTTCGCGCCGTCGTCACGACGTACAGCGTGCTGGCGCGCGACTCCGACCTCCTGTCGCGCACGCCGTGGGAAGTCGTCGTCCTCGACGAGGCGCAGTACGTCAAGACGTCCGGCACCCGGTGCGCCCAAGCGGCGCGCGCCCTCGACGCCCGCACCCGCCTCGCGCTCACGGGGACCCCGATCGAGAACCGGCTCGACGAACTCTGGTCGATCTTCGAGTACATCCAGCCCGGGTACTTGGGATCCGCGGAGTCGTTCCGGAAGCGCTTCGAGATTCCGATCGTGCGCGACGAGAATGGCGCCGCACTGGAGCGGCTCCAGCGGCTCATCCACCCGTTCAAGCTGCGCCGCGTGAAGGCGGAAGTCCTGTCCGACCTTCCCGCGAAGGTCGAGGACGTCCGCTGGTGCGACCTGACCGCGTCGCAAGCCGCGCTCTACCGCGCGCTCCTGGAAAAGGAAGGCGGCCTGGTCGACGACCTGCGCCGCGAAGGCGTGGCGCCCGACTACGCGAGCATCTTCGCGACGCTCACGAAGCTGAAGCGGATCTGCGACCACCCCGCGCTGGTCCTCGACGGCCCCCGCACGCGCGAGCTGCGGTCCGGCAAGTTCGAGGCGTTCGTCGAGCTCATGGACGAGTCGGTCCGAAGCGGCCACAAGGTCGTCGTCTTCACGCAGTACCTCGAGATGATGGATTTGATCGAGGAATGGCTGCGGAGCCGGCGGCTCCGCTTCGCCGAAATCCGGGGAAGCACGCGCGACCGGGCCGCGGCGATCAGGACGTTCAACGAGGACCCCGCGTGCCGCGTCTTCGTGTGCAGCCTGATGGCGGGGGGCGTGGGGATCGACCTCACCGCCGCCAGCGTCGTGATCCACTACGACCGCTGGTGGAACGCGGCGCGCGAGGACCAGGCGACCGACCGCGTCCACCGGATCGGCCAGACCCGCGGGGTGCAGGTCTTCAAGCTCGTCACGCGGGGGACGCTCGAGGAGAAGATCGACCGGATGATCTCGGCGAAGGGCGAGTTGATGAATTCCGTCGTCGTCCCGGACGCGGGGTCGTTCAAGAGGCTGACTAAGAACGATCTGGTTGAGCTGCTTTCAATAGGGGAGCGCTCAGGGATCAGGACTCAGGAGTCAGCAGCAGAAGCCATCAGCCATTAGGATTCAGGTCCAGGCATCAGCCTTCAGGTTTCAGGAGACAGCTATCAGCTTACGCCTGGGGCTGTCACCTGACTCCTGACCTTGTCTTGGTCTGATTCCTGAGGGCTGATTCCTTCCTGACCTGATTCCTGAACCCTGATCCCTGAGTCCTGCCTCAGCGTCGTGGTCGCGAAATCGCTCTCTTCACCGCCACCAGGATGTGATTCGCGGTGATGTCCTGCATCTCCATGCACTCGCGCGGCGACGCCGAGCGGGGGATGCGGCTGACGCCGAGCATTTCGATGTTCGCGATTCCCGTCACCTCGCGCGCCACCGCGTCTCCCAAGCCGCCGTGCACCGAGTGATCTTCGACCGTGACGATGTGGCGCGTCTCGACCGCCGCCTGCTGGAGCGTGTCGGAGTCGATCGGCTTGATCGAATACGCGTCTATGATGCGGACCGGGATTCCCTCCTTGGCGAGGTACTCGTACGCCGTGAGCGCCTCGTGGACCGTGATTCCGGCCGCCACGACGGTGGCGCGGTCGTTCGGCCCGGACCGGAGCGTCTTGGACCCGCCGATCGGGAACCTCTCCGAGATGGGA
>DASTON010000115.1:0-5058 GCA_035762525.1 Planctomycetota bacterium
CATCATCAAGACCAAGTAAACCAGGAGTCCTAAGTCCCAGGTCCGAAGGCCGAGGTCCGAAGGCGAAAAGTCCGAAATCACGAACGGCTGATCACTTTTTCGCCGGGGCGGCCTCCAATTCGGCTTTGATCTTCGGCCACGCAGCCTTCGCAGCGGCCAGCTCCTTCTTGAAGGCGGCGAGCTCGGCGTCGGGGATTTCGTTTCCCACGAATTCCACTCGGCGAGAGCCGGTGATCTGATACTCCCTGTCTTTCTCCATTTTCCCGATCGTCTTCGGGCTTCGTTCGTAGGTGACCGTCCGTACCTCCAAGCGCTGGAAATCGCGGAAGGCATCGCGCCACTGCACTTTTCCGGGGACCGTAACTCGTCGAATCACGACGTTCTCGCTGTCCTTCTTGATGTCCTCCCAATCGATCCTTCCGCGGCCTCCGGGCATCTTGCTGAACAGGTGGTCCTCCACATGAAGGATGAAGTAGTTCTTGTCGTTGGGGCGCGTCATGAGGTGAAAGTGAATGCACTCGTCGTGCTTCTCCTCCATGAACCGATCGCCGCCATGCGTTCGGTCCTCGATGTAGTTCAGGAGGTTGATGTCTTCGAAGTAGACCGTGCAGCGGACGATCGCCCAGCCGTCCTTCGATTCGAGCGCGGGCATCGTGAACGCGGCGAACCCCCGCGTGTCTTGGACCAGCTGAAATATCCCGGCCTTGACCTTGTCGAGGGTGCCTTCCGATGTCTTTTCCGACATGACGAAGTCGATCTTCCCGGACCGGTCCGGCATCAGCGTCAGATGATCCTCGTAACCGTAGCAGCTTTCCAGGGGGCCCGTGGATCCGAGCGCCGCCAGCAGCGCGAGAGCGATGGAACGCAGCATGGCGCCTCCAGTCAATCCGAGAACATTCTAGCGGGGGTGTCGTATTTGATTGTTAGTTACCGGACCTGCCGATCTTGTATAGACTTGAAGGCTTGGAGCCGGATCCATTCGGAGGAGCAGCGGGATGAAGAAGCTCATGGCGGTGGCCGCGATTCTCTCGATCGCGGGCCTGGGCGCCCAGGAGCGCAAGCTCAAGACGAACTACGCCCAGAACGGCGTGTACTGGGCCTCGTCCTGGGAAGAGGCGCTCAAGGAAGCCAAGGATCGCAACGTCGGGATCCACCTGGCGGTCCATAAAGACAACTGAGGGGGCTGCCAGTCGATGGAGGCATCGACTTATCCGGACAAGAAGTACATCGAATCTTCCCGCATGTGGGTCAACGTCGCCGCGCACAGCGAGAAAACACACCAGGTCGACGCGATGATCGCCGGCAAGCGCGTCACGGTCTGCTCCGCGTACTGGAACATTCCCTGCGAAGCGCACTCGAAGTGCTATGGCGCTCAAGGCCAATTCGAGCCGCGGATCACGGGCCTTCCGACGACCGTCTACACGGACGTCGACGGCAAGGAGATCGGCCGCGCGGTCGGCGGCAAGAGCGCCAGCGAGCTCATCAAGATGCAGAAGGACCTGCTCGAGAAGATCCCCGGCGAGAAGATCTCGGCCGACGAGTGGAACGCCGCGAAGAAGCTGATCGAGGAGGCCGACTCCGATTTCGCGAAGAGCGAGTGGAAGAAGGCCGTCGAGGGGTATCGGCGGGTGTCCAAGATGGCCCGCAAGGTCCTGAAGGACAAGGGGACCGAGGGGCTCACCAAGCTCGACGAGAAGGGCAAGGAGCTCATCGCCGAAGCCAAGGGCAAGATCGAGACGGACAAGGAAGCGGCGCGCAAGATCCTCAGGATGGTGATCAACGACTTCAAGGGCCTGACCTGCGAGAAGGAAGCGACGGCGGCCCTGAAGGAAATCCCGGCGGACGAGAAGAAGTAACAGAGCTGGATCAAATCGACAGCGCGGTTCGGGCAACCGGGCCGCGCTGTTTCTATTTCAAAGCTATAAGCTCTAAGCTCTAAGCTTAAAGCCCAAGCCCGTACGGGCTCTTTCTGGCTTTAGGCTTAGAGCTTAGAGCTTAAAGCTGAGCAGGAGGCTTGATGAAAACCGCAGCTATCTTGGTCGAAGATCTTTATCAGGAGCTCGAGGTGTGGTACCCCGCCTACCGGCTCCGCGAGGCGGGGATCAAGACCGTCTTCGTCGGGACGGGGAAGGCCGACTACAAGAGCAAGATGGGGTATCCCGTCACCGCGGACGCGCAGGCCCAGGACGTCGCGGCCTCGCAGTTCGACGCGATCGTCATCCCGGGCGGCTACGCGCCCGACATCCTCCGCCGCCACGACGCGGTGAACAAGCTCGTCGCGGAGATGTTTGGCGCGGGCAAAGTCGTGTCGTCGATCTGCCACGGCCTCTGGGTTTGCGTTTCGGCGGGGATCCTCAAGGGCAAGACCGTGACCTGCTTCTTCGCCGTGAAGGACGACGTGATCAACGCCGGGGCGAAGTACGTCGATCGCGAGGTGGTCGTCGACGGCAACCTGATCACGGCGCGCAAGCCCGACGACCTGCCCGCGTTCATGCGCGAGACGCTGAAAGCCTTGGCCGAGGGTCCCCGAAACGGGAAGGAAACCCCCCGTCGCGGTCGTAGTAAGATAGAGACCGCATGAGATTCGCGCCGTTCGGCCTGCTGCTCCTGCTCCCGGCGTTCGCCCGGCAGCAGGACACGCCCACGGTCCCGTCCAACCCCATCGACGCCTACTTCTCGGGGGTCTGGAACTCGAAGGGGGTCAAGCCGGCCGGGCCCGCGGACGACATCGTCTTCTTCCGCCGCCTCCACATCGACCTCTTCGGCCGCGGCCCGTCGCCCGACGAGATCCGCGCCTGGATGAAGGACAAGGCCGCCGACAAGCGCGCCAAGCTGGTCGACCGCATGATCGCGGCGGACGAGTGCTCGGAGTTTTTCGCCGACGTCTGGCTCGACGCCCTCATCGACCACAGCATGACGTACCAGGACTTCTTGCGGGCGGACGTCGGGCCGCTCCGGCGCTGGCTGCGCGCGAGCTTCCACGAGGACGTCCCGTACGACCGGATCGTGCGGTCGCTCCTGAGCGACCGCGGCTCCCGCCGCGACAATCCCGCCGTCAATTTCCTGCTCAAGCACCTGAACGGCGACCCGGTCCCGGTGAAGCTCGCGGTCATGTCCGCGCGGCTCTTCCTGGGCCGCGACATCCGCTGCGCGCAGTGCCACGACCATCCGTTCGACGAGCTGACGCAGGAGGAGTTCTGGGGCTACATGGAGTTCTTCCGCCCGCTCCGGAACGCGGGCGACCTCGTCGAGCGCCCCGCGCCGCCCACGGGCATGAAGCGCGACGATTTCGGGGAGATGCGCGACGTCAAGCCGCGCTTCCTCGACGGCCGCGCGCCGCTCCCCGAGAAATCGCTCGGGCAGTCGCTCGCCGAGCTGACGCTGACGACGAAGGACAAGGAGTGCTCGCGCGCCTTCATCAACCGCACGTGGCGCCACTTCTTCGGGAAGCGGCTGGTCTCGACGCCCGCCGAGAAAAACCACGACGCCCTCGCCGCGACGCTCGCGGAGCGGTTCGAGCGCGAGGAGTGGAGCATCCGGAAGCTCCTCAAGACGATCGTCACGTCGAAGGTCTACCAGCTGGAGTCGAAGGGGAAGGAGGCGGAGCGGATCCTCTACGCCGTCGGCCCTCTCAAGCCGATGGGCCCGCTCCAGTTCATGAAGGCGTACACCGACGCGTTCAACCTGCACGAGATGCACCGCCGCGCCTACGTGAAGATGGAAAACAATCCGGAGACGGGCGAGAACCTCAAGGACCCCGAGGTGCTCAAGGTCCTCTTCTACACCTGGGCGCGCGACCTGCTCCTGCCGCACGGGCGCGATCCCGAGGAGGATCCCGCGTACGGCACGCCGCGGATGGCCATGAAGTTCATGAACAACCAGCGCGTGCAGTCGATGATCAACGCGACGTGGAAGGAGGGCCTGCTCGGCCAGGTGCTCGCGAAGAAGTCGAAGCCGCAGGAGCGGATCGAGGAGCTGACGCTGGCGCTCCTGGGCCGGCCGCCGACGAAGTGGGAGAAGGAGGAGTTCGGCGAGCACCTCAAGGGCCGGTTCACGTTTGTCGGCGAAGGATACGAAGACATTTTTTGGGTGCTCCTAAACTCAACGGAGTTTCTTTTTGTCCACTAGGAGCGGTAAGAGCGGTGATAGCGGTAGGTCTACTAGACTCACCGCTATGACCGCTTTCACCGCTTTGAGTTGATAGGCAGGGCTCACATGCATCAGTGCTCTTGCTCGAGACGTGGATTCCTTCGTCTCTCCGTGGGCATGTCGGCCGGCGCGGCGCTCGCGGCGAAATTCGGCCTGCCGTTGATGGGACAGGACACCGTCACGGCCATGGCGAAGGCGAAGCGCTGCATCCTCCTGTGGATGATGGGCGCGCCGAGCCAGTTGGACACGTGGGATCCCAAACCCAACACGGAAACGGGCGGCCCGTTCGCGGCCATCCAGACGACGGCCCCCGGGATCCAGATCTCCGAGCACCTCCCCCTGGTCGCGAAGCAGATGAAGCACCTGTCGCTCATCCGCACGGTCAATTCGCGCGACCCGAACCACGAGACCGCGGCGTACCTGCTCCACACGGCGTACCGCAAGGCGGCGGACATCGAGCACCCGCACATGGGCAGCATCGTGGCGTCGGAGCTCGGGATGGAGACGGACGAGATGCCGCCGGTGGTCGTCATCGGGAGCGGCGCGCGGGCGGGCGTCGGGTATCTGCAGCCCGAGTGGGCGCCGGTGGTGTTCGACCGTCTCTCCGATCCCGCGGAGGACGTGCTTCCCTCGAAGTTCAATCCGCGCGAGCGGCTCAACCGCCGGTGGCGGATGCTCAAGGCGTTCGAGTACGACTTCGCGCAGGATCACGAGGACAAGCGAATCCAGCTGCGCCGGCAGGCGTCCGAGAAGGCGTACAAGATCCTGACGAGCGACCGCGTCAAGGCGTTCGACGTCAAGCTGGAAAAGGAGAGCGTGCGCGCGCTCTACGGCGACAGCGACTACGGCAAGGCGGTCCTCATGGCGCGCCGGCTCGTCGAGTCGGGCGTGCGGTTCGTCGAGGTGATG
>DASTON010000116.1:0-5771 GCA_035762525.1 Planctomycetota bacterium
GGTCCTGTTCCTCCGGCTCCGGCCGGCAACTATTTTTGAGAAACCCAGTCACAAGGAGGATAGATAGCGTATCCTAGTAATGCATGAGCGATGGGGACCGGCGTCGCCATGTCGCACCAGGAGAGGTGTCAACATGGAAGACCGCTCTGCGGACCGGCTTATTTCGGCCATTCGTGAGCTGTCGTTTGCTCACGACCTCGATGCGGTGATCGCCGTGGTCCGCCGGGTCGCCCGCGACCTGACGGGCGCCGACGGCGTCGCCTACATCCACCGCGACGGCAACCAGTGCCATTACGTCGAGGAGAATTCCAAGACCCCGCTCTGGAAGGGGCGCCGGTTTCCGATGTCCGACTGCATCGCCGGCTGGGCGATGCACAACCGGCAGACCGTGGCCATCGAGGACATTCACGCCGATCCCCGCATCAATCGCGAGATGTTCCGCGGCACGTTCGTCCGCGGCCTGGCCGTCGTTCCGATCCGGCGCGAGAACCCGGTCGGCGCCATCGGCGCGTACTGGGCGGAGAAGCGGATGCCGCGGCCCGAGGAGATCGACCTCCTCGAGCGCCTCGCGGACACGGTCGTCGTCGCGCTGGCCAACGTCCGGGTCTTCGCGGAGCTGGACGAGGAGCGCAAGGGGTCGGAGGCGCGCGCGCTGGCGTTGGTCCGACTGCACGAACGGACCCGCAAGGAAGTGGTCCATCGCGAGCACACCGAGGAGATGATCCGCCACGCCCAGAAGATGGAATCCCTGGGCCGGCTCGCGGGCGGCGTCGCCCACGACTTCAACAACCTGCTCACGGTCATCGCGGGCAACAGCGATCTCATCGTCTCCGACGAGAGCGCGTCCGAGCCGCAGCGGGTAGCCGCCCGTGAGATCTACGCCGCCGCCCAGCGGGGCGCCGCGCTCACGCGCCAGCTCCTCGCGTTCAGCCGCAAGCAGATCGTCCGCCCCATGATCCTCGACCTCAACTGGGTCCTCGAGCGGATGGGGCAGATGCTCACGCGCATCATCGGCGAGCGGAACCGCCT
Organism: Planctomycetota bacterium; assembly: GCA_035762525.1. Classification (GTDB taxonomy): domain Bacteria; phylum Planctomycetota; class MHYJ01; order MHYJ01; family JACPRB01; genus DASRJF01. The sequence goes on from DASTON010000116.1 coordinate 1,030, forward strand.
CTCGACGAACTTCGGCCACGACCTGGGCACCGTGCGCGCGGATCTCGGGCAGATCGAACAGGTGATCATGAATCTCGTCGTCAACGCGTGCGACGCGATGCCCGACGGGGGCGAGATCGCCGTCGCCACCCGCAATTCGGAAGTCCCGGCCGGCCCGGACGCTCCCGTCCCGCCGGGATCGTACGTCGTCCTCGCGGTGGCGGACACCGGCGTCGGCATGGATGAATCGACGCGCAACCGGGTGTTCGAGCCCTTCTTCACGACCAAGCCTATCGGGAGGGGGACCGGCCTGGGCCTGTCGACCGTCCACGGCATCGTGCTGCAAAGCGGCGGGACGATCCGGATCGTCAGCGAGCCCGGGAAGGGCACGACCGTCGCCATCTACCTGCCGCGCGTGACGGAGGACGTCGAAACCGAGACGGCTCCGGAGAACAACGGCGCGCAGCCGTCGCCGATCCCCGCGAGCGGCACCGTGCTGGTCGTGGAGGACGAGGCGAGCATCCTGAAGCTCGTGGGCCGCGCCCTTCGAAGCCAGGGATTCACGGTCCTCGAGGCCAAGGACGGGGAAGAGGCCCAGGAAGTCAACGCGCAGCACGCCGGAACGATCGACCTGCTGCTGACGGACTCGGTCCTCCCGCGGCTGAGCGGCCCGGACCTCTGCTCGATGATCCTGGAGAAGCGCCCGTCCACGCGGGTGATCTTCATGTCGGGCTACACCGAGGGCGACGTCCTCGCGCGGAGCGAGAAGTACGGCGGCGCCTTTCTCGCGAAGCCTTTCACGATCGAAGACCTGAACGGGAAGATTCGAGACGTCTTCTCCAAGCCGCCGCCCAAGGCAGCGTCCAGCTCCTAGCTTCCGGCTCCCAGCTGGGCCTCAAGCTTCGGAGCTTCAAGCCCACAGCTTCGGAGCTTGAAGCCTCTAGCTTCGGAGCTTGAAGCTTGGAGCCCAGCTGGGAGCTTCGGAGCATGAAGCTGGGAGCCAGGTCACCTTGGCCGGTACGATTACCACCATCCGTCCAGCCCATTGAAGCCGTTTCTGAAGGGCGTACGCGGTTTCGTTGTGGAGCAGGGCCTGGAACCGATGCTCGCGCTCGAAGATGATCTTCCCCGCGAAGAACGTGATCTTGGGGAATTCCTGTTCGACCCGCAGGCACAGCTGTTCCGCAGTGCCCTCGCCCTTGAACTCGCGCGAGTCGATCACGCCCACCGACAGGAAGACCACGCCCTTGAAGGGGTTCGGGAAGTCGTGGATCGTGCTCAGGAACGTGTGGATGCCGAGCCCTCCGTAGCGGTTTAGAAGGCTCGGCCTGGCGGTCAGCACGTGGTGGCTCCAGCGGCCCTGGTCAAGGCTACGGCCGCGCAGGCGGGTTCGGACTTCCGGATGGACCTATCCCCTTGCGGAGAATTCACCCCTACGGATTGGGTCCCCCGATCCCCCCGTTCCACGGGAGGTTCGGCGTCGGAGCAGATGGCTATTGTAGTCAAGAACGCCACGAAAGGGAACTCGTCCGACCAGACAACCTGGTCTGTTGACCGTTTACGGTTGACGGTTGACAGCTCCTCGTCAACGGTCAACAGTCAACCGTCAACGTTTCTTTGGACTTAGGGTCCTGTTCTCCGCATTGTTACGTCGATGGTGAAGATCCTGGCGTTCGCCGGCACGACGCGCACGGAAGCGCTGAACAAGAAACTGATCCGTGTCGCAGCCGCCGCGGCGCGCGAGGCCGGCGCGGAAGTGACGCTCATCGATCTCCGCGACTTCCCGATGCCCCTCTATGACGGAGACTTGGAGGCGGAAGTGGGCATCCCGCCGATGGCGGTGAAGTTCAAGGAGCTGATGTTCACGCACCGGGGCCTGATGATCTCGACCGGCGAATACAACAGCTCGATCACCGGCGTGCTCAAGAACGCCATCGACTGGGCGTCGCGATCCGAGCCTGGAGAAGCGGAACTGGCCTGCTTCAAGGACAAGGTGGCCGGACTCCTCTCCGCGTCGCCGGGAATGCTGGGCGGCATGCGGGCGATGACGGCGGTGCGATCAATCCTCGGAAACATCGGCGTCCTCGTCATTCCCGAGCAGCTGGCGCTCGGCCGCGCGCACGAGGCGTTCGAGGCGGACGGATCGCTGAAGGATCCCAAGCGGGCCGCGGCCGTCGCGAAGGTCGCGTCGGCGCTGGTCCGAATTGTCACGAAGCTCTCCTGATTCCCGTAATAAAATAGGCCGGGCCGAAGTCAGAACCCTATGCAAAAAATCGCCTTCGTCGTTGTCCCCGTCGTGGCGCTGGCCATCCTGGCGCTGGTCTTCTTCCGCACGATCAAACGCGAAGCGGCCGAGGCCCGCGATGCGGCGTCCGCGTCGAAATCGGGCGGCTCGGCCGAAACGGCCCGCCTCCGGGCCGAACTCGAAACGCTGCGCGCCGAAGTCGAGAAGCAGAAGCAGCGCGCCGCGGCCGCCGAGTTGAAACTTGCGGAGGCCAGCGCCGCGCCGAAGGACGATGCCGTCGCCGATCACAAGAAGGCGTTGGAGAAGAAGGGGGACTGGAAGAAGCGGCGCGACGCGGAGCTCGAAGCCAAGATCAAGGCGGTCGACTGGCGGAAGCGGATCAAGGGGCTGATCGACTACTGGCACGAGATGGAAAAATCCCGCCTGGAGGGCCGCCCCCCCAAGATGACTCCGGAGATGACGGAGCAGCTCATGAAGCTCACGGCGGAGGCCATAGACTTCGCGAAATTCCTCGGCCTCGACGAGAAGAACCCCTGGAAGTCGTTCTCGAATGAGCTCCTCGGCGCGGCGTGGATGGACGCGTTCATGCAGGAAGTGGCGGGGGGGACGCTGACGGATGGCCAGCTGAAGCAGCTCCGGGCCACGGATCTGTACAAGGACAATGACGACTTGGACGATCCCAACAGGAACCGCCTCGAGACCTGGCGCGAACTGATCGAGCACAACCGCGCGTTCGGAACGGCGACGGCCGGGATCCTCTCGCCCGATCAGCACGCGCAGGTGCTGTCGTCGGTGTCGCCCCAGTTCATGTTGAGCGTGTACGCCGAATACAGCGAGCAGAAGATGCCGTCCGGCGCGGAGGCGCCCCAGGCGGTGGCGAGCTACTGGATGAAGAACTTCGACATTCCGGACGCGCAGCGGGCGGCGGTGTACGCGGTGGCCGCGGACTATGTGCGCCGCCAGGCGGAGATCGCGGCGGCGGTCTCCGCGCAGTACGGCGGCGTGAAATCGCGGGAGTCGGAATTCGACCTGCTGCTCAAGACCATCGAGGCGCAGCACGCGGCGGAGAAGAAGCTGGCCGAGACGCTGCAGCTCGACGCGGAGCAGTCGAAGAAGGTCCTCAAGGGCTCCGACGCGGTCCTGCGGCTGGGCTACTAAGCCGGTTCGATCGAGAAATTCAGCGGGTAGTTCCTGCCTCTCGCCAGCGAGTGCGCCTGCTCGACGTGGAATTCCGCGTGCTCGCGCGGCTCGACGACGACCAGCGCGACGCCGCGGTTGTGCGCCTCGAGCGTGATCGCGAACGCGCGCGCCAGGCCGAGCTTGAAGATCTCGCGCAGCACGGTCATCACGAACCCGAACGGCGTGATGTCGTCGTTGTGGATGAGGACCTTGTAGAGGGGGGCGAGCTGCTCGTCGGTGCGGGTCTCCTCGACCTTTTCCGGCGCCGGGGCGACGGGAGGCGCGGCCATGATCTCAGGATAGCCGCTAGAATCGGCCCCATGGCGTGGAAGGACGTCGAGTACGAGGCGGCGGCGGTGTCCGGCGCCCGCATCGAGCGCTTCCTGACCCAGGTGAGGTCGAGTCACGCGAACGGGGGCGCGATTCTCGCCTCGTTCGCTCCGAAGCATCCGCCCGACATCCATCACGCGGACCTGCAGGACATTCCGTTTTGGGAACGGCCTTTTCGAATCTTCCTGGGTTCCCCCTCGGTGCGTCGCCAACTTCCTGAATTGCATCTCGAAGAGACGGATCAGTTGAAGCTCAAGCTCCAGTTCATGAGGGTGTTTGAGATGGAGGGATCTCTGGTCCACGTCCTGGTGGAGGGCGGCGCGTACAGTCCATGGCCGGCCATGTCGCTTCCGCAGGCCCGCGAAGTCAGCCAGGGATTCGTGGAGGAGCTCTTCGGGGATCGCTATTCGAAGGTCATGACGGCGCAAATCTTGGGCGCGTGGTCCCCGTGGTTTCATGACGTGGCGTGGGACCACACGTTCCTGATGGATGACGAGGAGATGAAGAGGATGTGGATCCTCTGCATCACGGACTCGGATTGATTCGCGCGAATTCTCCGAACTTTCCACGGCCGGTCCGGTTGAGGAGTACGGAATGGAAATGAAAGCCCGCACCCAATGGCAGCGACTCGCGTCCGCGAGCTGCGGACTAAGACTGTCCGTAGGCGCCGGACGATTTACACCCTCGTATCGAGGCTCGAGTCGAAATCCGGCGATCCATGCCGGTCTGGCATGGCGAGAAGGGTGCGGGAGGATCGTGATGTGACGTAAGGCTTCACGAGAGCGCGGCACGACCCCGCACCCGGAAGGGCGCGGGGTCTTTGTGTTTTAAACCGAATCCGCTCCATCGAAAGGGGGCGGATTGCAGGGCTGCATGTCCTCCGAAGCGCGGGAATCGCGCGGAGGGGGATCTGACAATCGGGCAAGGGTTTGTTTTTTTATCATTCCGCCGAAGCCCCGCAAGGGGCGAAGGCGAAATGCGGCCCCCCGGCGCGGCGCGGCGTCCGCGC
>DASTON010000117.1:0-2755 GCA_035762525.1 Planctomycetota bacterium
CGTTCAGCGCCTAGACCACTCCCGACTCCCAGCCTTCAACTCCCAAGAAGTTGGGAATTGGGACTTGGGGCTTGGGAGTGGGGTGTTGGGACCTGGGAGTTGGAAGGTTGACCGAGGAAGATTGAGATGAGCACCTCTACCGAAACCATCGAACAGCTCGCGAGCCGCGAGTACAAGCACGGCTTCTTCACCGACATCGAGCAGGAGGTGATTCCGCGCGGTCTGAGCGAGGACGTCGTCCGGACGATCTCGGCCAAGAAGCAGGAGCCGCCGTGGCTGCTCGAGTGGCGCCTCAAGGCGTATCGCCTCTGGCTCACGATGAAGGAGCCGACCTGGCAGAACGTCAAGTACGACCCGATCAACTACCAGGACATCAGCTACTACTCGGCGCCGAAGAAGAAGAAGGTCCTCAACAGCCTCGACGAGGTCGATCCCGAGGTGAAGGCGACCTTCGACAAGCTCGGCATCCCGATCGAAGAACAGAAGATGCTGGCCGGCGTCGCGGTGGACGCGGTGTTCGACAGCGTCTCGGTGGCGACGACGTTCCGCGAGAAGCTCAAGTCGTACGGCGTCATCTTCATGTCGTTCTCCGACGCGGTCCGGGAGCATCCCGAGCTGGTGAGGAAGTACCTCGGCTCGGTCGTGCCGTACACCGACAACTTCTTCGCGACGCTGAACTCCGCCGTGTTCAGCGACGGATCGTTCGTCTACATCCCCAAGGGCGTGCGCTGCCCGATGGAGCTCTCGACCTATTTCCGCATCAACGCCGTCGACACGGGCCAGTTCGAGCGGACGCTCATCGTCGCCGAAGAGGGAAGTTACGTCAGCTACCTCGAGGGGTGTTCCGCGCCGATGCGCGACACGAACCAGCTCCACGCGGCCGTCGTCGAGCTCGTGGCGCTCGACCGCGCGACCATCAAGTACTCCACGGTCCAGAACTGGTACCCGGGCGACAAGGACGGCAAGGGCGGGATCTTCAACTTCGTGACGAAGCGCGGCCGGTGCAAGGGGGTCAACTCCAGGATCACGTGGACGCAGGTGGAGACGGGCTCCGCGATCACCTGGAAGTACCCGAGCTGCATCCTGCAGGGGGACAACTCGATCGGCGAGTTCTACTCCGTCGCCGTGACGAACCACCTGCAGCAGGCGGACACGGGGACGAAGATGATCCACATCGGGAAGAACACCCGGAGCACGATCATCTCGAAGGGCATCAGCGCGGGGCGCGGCCAGAACACCTACCGGGGCGGCGTGACGATGACGAAGTCCGCCCACAACGCGCGCAACTACTCGCAGTGCGACTCGCTCCTCATGGGCGACCAGTGCGGGGCCCACACGTTCCCGTACCTCGACGTCCAGAATCCGACCGCGCAGATCGAGCACGAGGCCTCGACGTCGCGGATCGGCGAGGACCAGCTCTTCTACTGCCGCCAGCGCGGCCTGTCGCCCGAGGACGCGGTGAACATGATCGTGAACGGATTCTGCAAGCGGGTCTTCAACGAGCTGCCGATGGAGTTCGCGGTCGAATCCCAAAAACTGCTCGGCGTCAGTCTTGAGGGGAGCGTTGGCTAATGGCGCGAGTCAGTACTCTCGGGACGAAGGGCGTCGGAAGCGCGCCGCTTCCAGCTTCCGGCAACCTGCTCCCAGCCATCGGCGGGGGAGCTTTCTCGAAACTCAAGGGATAAGAACCGATGCTTCTCGAGATCAAGGATCTGCACGCGAACGCCGGCGACAAGCCGGTGCTGAAGGGGATCTCGCTCTCCGTCAAGGCGGGCGAGGTGCACGCGATCATGGGCCCGAACGGCTCGGGCAAGAGCACGCTCGCGCACGTTCTCGCCGGCCGCGACGGATTCTCCGTCACCCACGGCGAGGTCCGCTACAAGGGCCGCGACCTCCTGGCGATGTCGCCGGAAGAGCGCGCCCGCGAGGGCTTCTTCCTCGGCTTCCAGTACCCGGTCGAGATCCCGGGGGTCGGCAACGTCTACTTCCTGAAAAACGCCCTCAACGCGATCCTGAAGCACCGCGGCCGGCCCGAACTCGACGCCGTTGAATTCCTCTCGTTCGTCCGGGAGAAGGCCCTCCTCGTGAAGCTCGACGAGAAGCTCCTGAACCGGCCCGTGAACGAGGGCTTCAGCGGCGGCGAAAAGAAGCGCAACGAGATCCTCCAGATGGCGGTCCTCCAGCCGACGCTCGCGATCCTCGACGAGACGGATTCGGGGCTCGACATCGACGCGATGCGGACGGTCGCCGACGGGATCAACGGCCTGCGCGCCCCGGACCGCGCGGCGATCCTGGTCACGCACTACCAGCGGTTCCTGGAGTACGTCGTTCCGGACAAGGTGCACGTCCTCGCGGACGGCCGCCTCGTGAAGTCGGGAGGCAAGGAGCTCGCCTTCGAGCTCGAGAAGAAGGGCTACGGCTGGATCGCACCGAAAGCGGAGGCGGCGCCGTGACGATCCTGGCCGAAATGCGGGACCACTACCTGGCCGAATTCGAGAAGGCCGCGAAGAAGCTCCCCGGCCCGGGCGGGGCGCGGCGGGCGGCGCTCGACCGGTTCGGCGAGCTCGGCCTTCCGGAGGGGTCCGAGGAGGCGTGGCGATTCACGGACATCACCCCGATCCTCGAGACGCCCTTCAAGTCGGTGGCGCGCCCGGGCGATCCGTCGCGGGTTGCCGATCTCGCGCGCGGGCTGCTCCAGGGGTGCCAGCTCACGTTCGTGGACGGGCTGTTCGCCCCGAATCTCTCGAAACTCGAC
>DASTON010000118.1:0-7639 GCA_035762525.1 Planctomycetota bacterium
CCGCAAGGCGGCGACGTAGTCCTCGGCCTCCTCCTTGCGATCGGGCGGGCCCATGGCGATCGCCTTGCCCGCGGCGAAAATCGCGGCGCGGATCTTCACCCGGTCCTTGCCCGCCTTCTCCAGCATCGAACCCGCCGCCCAGGCGCCGGCCGCCTGCTGGAGGGCCGGAGTCGTCGCCGGATCGTCGAGGAGCTTCTTGCTGTAATCGTCGAGCTCGGAGTTCTTCTTCGTGATCTTGAGCGTCCGGAACACGCCCATTTTCGCGGCGTCGGCGAAGGACGATCCCGAATTGGCCGCGACCTTCTTGTAGATCGCGAGCGCCTCGTCATGCTCGCTGCGCGTGGCGGCGAGCTCGGCCAGCCCCATTTCGGCTTCGCTGGCCATCGGCTCGGGCTCGGCTTTCATTTCGTCGAGCACGGCTTTCTGCGCCTCGATTCCCTTCAAGCGGGCGATCTCGACCCCTTTCCGGTACGACTCGGGCCGCCACCAGGAGTCTCCGCACTCCGAGCGGATCCGCTTCAGGATCGCGAGCGCCCCGTTGATGTCGCCCCGGTCCGCCTGGAATCCCGCCCAGCTCAGGAGGAGCGGCGCCTTGTTCCAATCCCTCGCCTTCTTGGCGTCGATTTCCTTCATCGCCTCTTCGTAGAGGTTCGCCGCCTTGTCCACCTTCTTCTCGGCTTCGGCCACCTTGGCCCTCTGGAAGCTGGGGGGCTCGTCGCCGAAGATGATGCTGGTGATTTCGGACCCCTTGACGGTCTCCGGCGGCTTCTTTTCCGGCGTGAACGTCACCTGCTGGTACGTCGCCTTCGTGATGCGGCACTTGATCGTGACGCCGTCCTTGATGATGGTGTCCAACTGGGCGGCCTGCTGGGCGTACGCCGCCGCCGCGCCCGCGAGGAACGCCATCGCCACGGCCGGACCGAACGCGCTTTTCATCGTGTCCTCGGGTGACCTAGTTCAGGGTTCTCAGTTTCCGGTTGATGATGTCCAGGCCCGCCGTGTCATTGAACCGGCTCTGCGCTTCTTCAAGCATGGCCTTGGCCCTCGGGCCGGTTCCCGCCGCTTGCACGAGTTTGTTCGCCGCCGCGACGGCCAGCTTGTCGATGGTGGTGATCTCCCCCTGGACCTTGGCCTTGAGGTCGTGGGAGTCGAACGGCTCCGACCACTGCCTCCACTGCTTGATGGCCTCGCTGAAACTCTCGGCATCGACGAGCGCCTTGATCCGGTCCCGGGTGTAGGGGAATTCCTTCTGCCAGTCGTCCTGGGCGTTCGTGCCCCGCAGGCGATCCAGATCGCTGAGCCACCGGTCCACGATGACCGCGTCCCTTGTCGAACGGTACTTGTTGAGGAGATCCCTGCCTTCCCTCCAGAAGGCGTCCGCCGATTTCATGATGGTCCGGCCGTCCTTGGCCGCCGTGACTTTCTTGTCATACGCGGCGATCGCCTCGGAGGCCTCCCTTTCGAAGACGATCTGTTTCCGGTACTGGTCCGCCTGGGCGCGCGCCTTGGGAAGGAGGTTCGAGCTGCGGTAAGCCGGATTCTGGATCGCGGATTCCAGGGCGAACAGGGCCTCCGAGAGCTTCCGGTCGGCGGCCAGCTTCTGGGCGGCCTCCATGTCCTCCTTCAGGCCGCGGTCCGCGCTGCGATCCACGCGGCCGGGCTCCTGGGACTTGCCGGACGACATGGCGAAGGCGAGCGCGAGGACGAGGACGCCGCCGCCCACGGCCAGGCCGACGTACAGGCCGGTCCGGTCGGGCGCCTGCCCGGGGGGAGGAACGGCGCGCCGCCGGCCCCCGCGCTCCGGTTCGTCGAGACGGCGCGGCCGCAGTCTATTTGAGTTCACTGATGGCCTTGTCCAGCGCCTTTTCCGCCTCCGGGAACGCCTTGATGAAGGCCCGGGCGGTTTCGAGGTGCTTCTTCTTCTCGTCCTTCGTCGGTTTCGAGGCGGCCTCGGCCTTGAGATCGTTCACCCACTTCTTCGCCTCGTCGTTCAACCGGTCCCGTTCTCCATCGAGCAGGGTCTTGAGTTGTTTCGATTCCTTTTCGCCGAAGCGGGCGCCGAAGTCGACGACGGCCTGCAGGCCCTTGTTGAAGTTGTGATCCTTGATAAGTTGGGACACCTCTCGCGCCAGCTTGACGAACTCCTGGTTCCACGAGGGGCCGATGTTCTCGAGGAGCAGCTTGAGCTCGTCCCGGATGCGCTTGAGCTCGGGCGCGAGCCTCGAGCGCTCGAAGTTCTCGAGGTGAACCTTGACCGTGTCGTAGAGCGATTGCCACTGCTTCTTGAATTCCTCGGGCGGCCCCTCCTTGAGGAGCTTGTAGGTCTCGAAAAAGCCCTTGGTCGCCCCCGCCGCCCGGGCCTCGAGGTCGATCTGCGCCTTGAGGGACGTGCGCAGCTTGGAGGCCTGGTTGAATTCTTTCAGGGCGTACTTCTGGTTGTCGGGATTGGAGACGACCTCCTCGGCGATCGCGAAGCGCTTCTCGTATTCCCCCTCGGGAATCGCCTCCAGGTCCTTGAGCCTCGTCTCCGCGGCTTTCCGGATCTCTTCCGAGTTCTTCGTGCCCGAGCTGATGACGAAGAGGATGCCCCCGAGAATCGCCAGCCCCACGCCGACGCTGATGGCGATCGTCCTTCCCTTCGCGGTCGAGGGGAGGGCGAACAGGGCGTGTTCACGGTGAACCCGGGCCACCGAGCCCGGCTTCGCGGTCATCTTGCGGGCCGCCACGGCCCCCGGCCCGGGGCCCGCGGGCAGCGAGCGCTTCCCGTTGCCGGTGCGCGCCGGGCGCGCCGGCAGCGGCCTTCGGCCGCCGACCGCCGCGGAGGGTTCGCTTCCCTTCGCGGCCGCGACGGCCTCGGGTTCGGCGAAAACAAACTTCTCCGAACCGATCTGCAGGACGTCGCCGTCCTTGAGCGCGTGCTCCTTGACCTTGGCGCCGTTCACGACCGTCCCCCCGGACAGGTCGGTCACGACGAAGCCCTGCGACGACCGCGTGATCCGGCAGTGCTTGGGCGCCGCGGCCGGATCGGCCACGACGATCGTGCACCCCGGCGACGTGCCGATCAGCGCCCCGCCGTTCGCCAGCGCGATTTCGACCGACTTCCCTCCCCGCGTCGTTCTCAACAGGCTCATGGATTCCTCAAGTTGCGGATCGCGAACCCCCGGGGTGAGCCGCCTCAAGGCGGTCGAACCCCCCTACCGGTTTGCCGCCCCGGTCCGTTCGATTTCCTTTTTCAGCTCGATGAACTTCTCTTTCAGCCCGTACTTGCCGGCGTCGAAGTCGGGATAGTTGTCCTCGATCATCTTGATGCCGATCTGCGCCGTCATGATGTCCTTGGGCCCGCCCCTCCGGAAGTGGGACAGGAACGTCATGTAACGGGCGATCCACCAGGGTTCGCTGCCCGGGGCGGATACACTGGCGACGTCCGTGAAGACGGAGATCGCGTTGTCGTAGTGGATCCGGGTCCAGCGCCCGAGCTCGAAGTAAACCGCGCCCACTTCGAGGTACGGCCCCAGCAGGAGCGGGCGATCCTGGATCGTCTGCCGGCTGAACTGGCCCTGGGCGTCCTTGATGCCGAAGTCCTTGACGATCTCCTCGTAGGCGTTCTTGGCGGCGCCCCATCCCTCCGCGGAATCGGCGATGAAGCTCAGGCAGCGCGCGCGCCGCGCCATCAGGATGAGGCGGTCCTTTTCCGCGTACTTCCCGCGGAACGTGGGGCCGACGAGGAGCGAGTGGACGAACTCCGCCTCCTCGAAGTAGTTCTTCCAGCCGACGAGCATCCCCTTCTTCATGTCCATGAAGGACTGGACCGTCTCGGGCAGGCTGTTGAGGCGCTTCGCGTTCACGTACAGGGATTCGCCCACCGACATCACGTCGTTGACGCTGGCGTTCATGCTGAACCGCATCGCGCCCTGGACCCACTTGGCGTAGTACTTGCTGATCTTCTTCAGGTTCTCCCTGGCGTAATCGTCGAGCACGTTCCCGTTCTTCTTGAAGTAGTCCGCCGTGATCTCGTCGAGGCGGATGGCGACGGACTTGCAGGCCTGGGCGGTCTCCTTGACGTTCTCGAAGCGGTGGAACATGAGCTCGAGCGTCTTCACCGCGTCGTCGTTCCTGTTGAGGACGAGCTGCGACTGGATCTGCAGGAGGTTGATGCGCGCCAGGCGGTCGTCGTCCGCGGACATCTCCGAGGCGACCTTGTCCAGGAACTCCAGGGCCTTCTCGGCCTTCCCGATCAGGACGTGGTTGTAGAGGTACGCGAGTTCCTGGTCCGTGACTCCCACGAGGGAGACCCGGTCGCGCGCCTGCTCGGCGTTCTCGGCCGGGTTCTTCGCGATCCGGTCGAGGAACTTCCGGAAGAGCCCCTCGGCGCGGTTGAGCTGGTCGATCATCGCCTGGAGCTCGGCGGGGTCCTTCTTCCCCTTCCTCACGTAGTCCGCGTGGGTGCGGAACGCGTCGACCCGCAGGCAGTAGGCGCCCCGGACGAGGGAGCGCTCGTACGCGGGCGCGCGCTCCGGCACGGCCAGGTATTTCTCCGCGGCCTCGCGGTGCTTCTTCGCGTTCTCGAGCTTGAGTCCCTGGAGGTACGGGATGTTGTCGGCTTCCTTGGCGCCCGGCCAGGTCCTCAGGAGCGTCTCCATCAGCCGGTCCTTGTCCCTCTCGTCGAGCGGATCCTCGAACGTGTCGAATTCGTTGCTGAAGCAGACGATGGCTTCCCAGCAGGCCTTGACCCCGAGCTCGTGCTTCGGATACAGGGCGACCACTTTCTCGAACACGATCGCCGCCTCGTAATTCCGCTTCATGTCCTGGAGGCACTGGCCCATGAGGAAGAGCGCCTTGGGGACGTTCTTGGCGCGCGACTCCTCGGTGGCCTGTCCTTCGATGGCCTGCCGCAGCATCGCCATGGCGTCCCGCAGCCGGCCCTTGTCCATGCTGCCTTCCGCGACGCGGATCGCCTGCTCCTGGTCGATCCTGACGTGCCCCCTCGAGCCCAGATGAGCGATCCGTTCCTTCATCCGGCGGCCGAACGGGCCGTCGGGGTCGGCCTTGATGATGTCCTCGGCCAGCTGCTTCGCCCGCGCATCCTTGAGGCGGAAATAGGCGTCCACGAGCTCGACCTTCAGCGCCATTCCGATCCAGGCCCGCACCGCGGCCGGGTCGTTCGCGAACGTGGTCTCGATGAAGACCCGCGCGTCCTTCGGCCGGTTGGTCTTGAGGTAGAGCTGGGTCAGGGTGAGATAGGTTCCATAAATGATCGAATCGAAATACTCGTTTCGCGGGATCTTCTCCTTGCGGAGGATTCCGTCCAATGACAGCGTGTTCTTGAGCTTGACCTCCGCCTGGGCGACCTCGCCGGTCTCCATGAGGCACTTGCCTTCGAGGAGCATCGCCTCGAACGCCTTCGCCGTGTCGCCGTAGTCGATTTCGAAGTCGACCAGGTTCTTGATGGCGTCGGCCAGGAGCTTCTTGCGTTCCTCGTCGGGCAGCCCCGGGATGCGCGCGTGCTCGTAGCGGGCCCGGTCGGCCTCGAGGCGGGCGTCCATGATGGCGCCGCCGACTTCGTCCGACGCGGGAAGGCGCTTCCAGACGGTGACCGAATCCTCGAAGCCGGCGGTGACTTCGTCGTAGAGCGCGCTCGCCTCCTTCCGGAGCCGGTCGTGCTGGTCCGGCGTCTTGGCGGAGTCGAGCTGGTCGACGAGCGACTTCGCCTTGCGCGACTTCAGGTAGCCGATGTTGATCTTGGCCTCGAAGCTGCGCGGGTGCGAGGGTTCGTCGGCGATGAACCTGTCGAGGCGGGCGATGGACCGGGTGATGTGCTCCAGCGACCTTCCGGCGTCCTGCTCCCGGTCCGCCTTCGCCAGCTCGATCTCGGCCAGCAGGATGGGAAGCGCGGAGCGGACCTCGCGGGGAAGCGTGTGGTCGCGCTCGATCCGCTTGCAGATGTCGTCGGCGAGGTCGAACCATCCCCGGTAGGCGAGCCGCCTGGCGAACGAGAAGTCGTCGGACTCCTGGGCGGCCGCCGGAAGGGCGCCGATGCCGGCCGCCACGGTGGCCGCCAGCGCGAGACCTCTCAGAGTACGTGACGTCTTCATAGATTGATCCCCTGGGGGTTCCGCGGTCCGGAACCGGTTACTTCTTCGCGCCGAAGACGTTCGCGTACCGGTAGTACACCTCCAGCGTCAGGGCGTTGATCGCGACCGCGTAGACGCGTCCGCCTTCGAAGCCCCACCGGTCCTCGTCGGACGTCCACGACCCGTTGGCGCAACCGTCCTTCGCCGTCTTCTGGTTGGGGACGATCGTGTTCTTCATGGGCTCGTTCCACTTCTTCCAGTAGGGGCCGTCCGGGCCGTCGTACTGGAACAGGGCGAGCGACGAGTAGTACCAGTAGTAGAAGTCGATCACGTCGGTCTTCCACTCCGGCAGGTCCTTGACGAGGAGCGCGACGCCGCCGAGGGCCGGATCCCGCTTGTCCTTCGACATGAAGATGCGGCACATCACGGCCACGGCCGTCATCGACTCGTGGTGGACGAAGTTCTCGTTCTTGCCGGGAACGAAGACCTTGCCCGACGCCTTGCCGTTGTAGCCGACCCGGTAGTAGATCGTCGAATCGGTGACCTCGTCGAACCACTTGCGCGTCTTCTCGTACGCCTCGCGCGCGGGGACGTTCAGCTCCGACAGCTCCGCGGATTTCAGCGCCATGATCGCCCAGCCGGTGACGGACGAATCGTTGTCGCCCGACTGCTTCGTGTAGCGCCACGCGCGGTCCGGGTTCTGCGCCGCGATGATGAAGTCGATCGCCTGCTGCGCGGGGCCCTTGAAGAGCTGCGTCGCCGACATGCCGTACGCCTCGGAGAGCGCCAGGGCGGCGATCGTGTGGTTGTACATGTACTTCGTGCCGCGGCCGCCGACGCACCCCTCGGGGTCCTGCTTCGACATGAGCCACTTGAGGCCGTTCTTCACGACTTCGCCGAACTTCAGGCTCTTGCCGGGCACCATGGGGTCGGGATACTCGTCCTTGGAGAGGTGCGAGTAGCCGGCGCCGAGGAACGCCAGGAGCGACAGCGAGGTCAGGCCCGCGTCGTACTCGGGATCGCCGGGGCCCACGCACCGGCCGCCGACGCACTGGTTGCTGAAGCCGGTGGCTCCCCACGAGCCGTCCGCGTTCTGGTGGCGCGCGAGCCACTTGAGGGCCGCGAGGACCGCGCTCTCGGTGGCCTTCGTGCCGCCGCCGCGCGCGACGAGGTTTTCGCGGCCGCCGAACCGGCCGCCGTACCGCCCGCCGCCGCCGCCGCCGCCGCCCACGCCCATCGTGTCGTACACGCCGGGGTTCTTGCCGGCCTGGCGCCCGCGGAAGCCGCCCGCCTCGCCCTTGATGTAGCTCGTGAACTCCTTGGAGTCGCCCTTCATCTGGCCGTAGTCCTCGTTGTCCGCGCTCTCGTTGTGGTCGGACTCCTTGGCCTCGGGGAAGAAGATGGCCGGCTCCTCGGTCGCCGCGCCGGGCTCGTCCTTCGGGATGCCCTTCCGCTCGAAGACGTCGCGCGGACGCTCCAGCTCCTGGATGCCGCTCGCCCTCGGCGGGGTCACGGTGACCACGACCTCGGAGGCCTCGATCTGCATGTACCGCTCGATCGTGACCAGC
>DASTON010000119.1:0-4431 GCA_035762525.1 Planctomycetota bacterium
CGCCGGGAACGGCGAACGGCAAACGGCCGGCGGACCAGAAGGAGAGGCTTCGCCTCCCTTCAGGGCGATCGGACTGCCGGTGCGGCGGGCACGTTCATTGGCCCGCGGGAGGTCCGGCGTTAGAATGACGCTCCTCCATGCACCGACAGATCCGCACTTTATCGGCGGCCGCGTACGCCATCGTCGAGCTGGCGCTCACGGCGGCGGCGTTCGGAGCGGCCGTCTGGGTGCGCCGGTCGGTCGACCTGCCCGGAGCCGCGGAGAATTTCCACGAGGCGCCCCTCGGCTGGATCCTGTTCCTGACGATCGCGATCTGGCTTCCCCTCGTCTGGATCTGGGGGCTGTCGCGGACGGGTCGCATGGAGACCGCGTTCGGCGCGCTCTGGAGGGTCGTCCAGATCGTCGGAATCGGCTCGATCCTCCTGTTCGCCGCGGTCTTCGCGACGCGGTCGATCGACGTCAGCCGTTCGTTTCTGGCGATCTTCGCGGCGATCGACCTGGTGGCGCTCGGCGCGGCTCGGCTTTTTGCCGCCTGGGTGCGCCACTATGCCCGGCGGCGCGGCCAGGACCGGATCTTCGTCGTCGTCGCGGGCACCGGTGGAATGGCGCGGGCCCATGCGGCGGAGCTGGCCGATCATCCGGAGTGGGGCGTCGAGATCCTCGGGCATGTCTCCGAGCGGCCCGGCCTGCGGATGGACAAGGTCGGGAACGGACCGATCCTGGGCTCGATCGACGACCTGCCGCGGATTCTCCACGAGCGCGTCGTGGACGAGGTGCACTTCGCGGTCTCCCGCCGGACGCTGGAGCGGCTGGACGCGCCGCTGGAGTTGTGCGACGAGCTGGGCGTGGGCGTCCGGATCGTCCTGAACCAGCTCCACCGGCTCAACTCGCAGGTCTACATCGACCGGGTCGGCGGCGTGCCGGTCCTGTCCCTCGCGTCGGTCCCGCAGGATCCGGTGTCGCTCATCCTGAAGAGGACGATGGACGTCGCGGTGAGCCTGGTCGCGCTCCTGGTCGCGGTCCCGCTCTTCATCCTCCCGGCGGCGATCCTGATCAAGGCGACGTCGCCGGGTCCGGTCGTCTTCCGCCAGAAGCGGGTCGGCCGGAACGGCCGGCACTTCACGCTGTACAAGTTGCGCACGATGCGGGCGGACGCCGAGCAGCTCAAGGAATCGCTGATGGCGAAGAACGAGGTGGACGGACCCGTCTTCAAGATCAAGAAGGACCCCCGCATCACGGGGGTCGGGCGCATCCTCCGGAAGCTCTCGATCGACGAGCTGCCCCAGCTGTGGAACGTCCTGCGCGGCGACATGAGCCTCGTGGGCCCGCGCCCCCCGATTCCGGCGGAGGTCGCGAAGTACGAGCGGTGGCAGCGCCGGCGGCTCTCCATGCGCCCGGGGATCACGTGCATCTGGCAGGTGAGCGGCCGCAGCGGCGTGGCGTTCAACCGCTGGATGGAAATGGACCTGGAGTACATCGACAACTGGAGCCTGGGACTCGACCTGAAGATCCTGCTGAAAACAATACCTTCGGTGTTCATGGCTCGGGGCGCTTCATAGGACGATTGACGATTGATGATTGACGATTGACGATCAGCCGACCCCGATTCCTTAAACCAGGGCCTTTCATTACAATCGCGCCATCATGAGCACGCCCGCCGTTCCGCGCCGTCCCGATGGAACGCAAGACCTGCTTCCGGACCAGGTCGCCGCGTGGCGCCGTCTCGAGGCCGCGGTGCTCGACGTCTTCGAGCGGTACGGCTACCTGGAAGTGAGGCCGCCGCTCTTCGAGAACACGGCGCTCTTCCACAAGTCGACGGGCGAAACCACGGACATCGTCGAGAAGCAGATGTTCACCGTCCCCTCGCGGGCCGAGGGCGGCGAGTCGTTCACGTTCCGGCCCGAGTTCACGCCGGGCGTGATCCGGCTCATCCTCGAGAACCAGCTGCTCAAGCAGAAGCCCTGCGTGAAAGTGTGGTACTCGGGCCCCGTCTTCCGGTACGAGCGGCCGCAGAAGGGCCGCTACCGGCAGTTCCACCAGTTCGGCGTCGAGGCGGTCGGCTCGAACGATCCGCTCCTGGACGTCGAGACGATCGCGGCGTTCGCGCGGATCCTGGGCAAGGTCGGCGTGACGGACTACGCCATCCGGATCAACTCGATGGGCTGCGCGAACTGCCGGCCGGCGTATCGGGAGGCCCTGCGCGCGTTCATCGAGCCGAACCTCGCGTCGTACTGCGAGAACTGCCGCCGGCGGTTCGACCGGAACGTCTTCCGGATCCTGGATTGCAAGGTCCCCGCGGACCGCGAGCGGAACGAAAAGGCGCCTCCGTCGGTCGATTCGCTGGACGCTCCCTGCCGCGACCACTTCGCGGCGGTCCAGCGGGGCCTCGAAGCCGCCGGGCTGGCCTTCGCGGTCGACAAGCGGATCGTGCGCGGGTTAGACTATTACACGCGAACCGTGTACGAGTTCTCGTCCGCCCGGCTCGGCGCGCAGGACGCGCTGGGAGGGGGCGGGCGGTACGACGGGCTCGTCGCCCAGACGGGGGGGCCCGACGTCGGGGCGGTGGGGTTTTCGGCCGGCTCGGAGCGCGTGCTGCTCGCGATGGACCCGAGCGCCGCGGACGGGGGCCGGGTCGATTTCTACGCCGTCGCCGCGGACGACGCCTCGCGGACCGACGTTTTCAAGGCGGCGCAGGCCCTGCGGGCGGCGGACCTGGCGGGCGACCTCGATTTCGAAGGACGGAGCATGAAGGCCCAGATGCGCTCGGCGAACAAAGCGGGCGCGAAGTTCGCGGTGATCGTCGGGTCCGACGAGCGCGCGCAGGGGCGCGTGCGGGTGAAGCCGATGGAGGGAGGCGAGGAGCGCGTCGTCACGCTCGACGAAGCGGTCCGGATCGTGAAAGGGGACAAGCGATGAAGCGACTGATCCCGGTCCTGTGCGCGCTGGCGGCGGCGGGATGCATTACCGAGACCAGGCCCGTGCGGGGCAACGCCGCGATGGAGAAGCCGACCGAGACTTCCGCGGAGCGCGAGCAGCGCGAGATCGCCTACCTGTCGTTCAAGCGGATGCACCAGGCGTGGATCGACGGCGACGCGGTGGCGTCGCTGTCGCTCATGAGCGTGCGGTACGTCAGCGACTGGATGCTTTACCGGACCCGCGATACGAGCGATCCGGATTGGCCCAAGATGCTCGCCAAGCTCGACAAGGTGACCCGGGTCGAATTCGACCTGTGGGTCCGGGACAACAAGAACGTGAAGATCCCGATCTCCAACTCCCGGGCCGCCCCGCTTCCCGAGACGGTCTTGATCTCGGTCTGGCTGCGCGACACCTGGAAGCACTACTTCGATCTCGAGAAGGCGAATCTGAAGCTGATCGCGGAAGCGATCAACGTGGGGGTCGACGACTGCGGCGTGGACGGCACCGGATGTTCGATCCAGGTGCGGATCCGGAAAGCGCCCACGCACATCTACCAGATGGTGATCGAGGGCGACGCCTGGAAGCTCGACTACGTCGTGAAGGCGACGGAAAGAAGGAGCGGCTAGATCAGCGCCCGACTTCGAGCCGTTCGCCGAATCTCCGCGGGATGCCTGCCCTGAGCGAGTGAAGCGAGTCGAAGGGTGCCTGCCCTGAGCGAGTGGAGCGAGTCGAAGGGCTGGTGAGCTGGCTTAGCGCCCGACTTCAAGTCGCTCGCCAAATCGCCTGGGGATGTGCTTGATGTTGAAGATCTTCTCCATCGTCCGGCGGTAGTCGTACTCCACGCGTCGGAACTCCACCATCAGGTTCTCGGGGTCCCAGATCACGTAGCACGCCCGGGTGTCGCGGTCGCGCGGCTGCCCGACGGAGCCGATGTTGACGTAGTACTTGCGGCCGTCCACGAGCTTCGCCTTGTTGGCCAGCGCCCGCGGCGGGTAGAACTTCATGTCCTCGGTGAAGACGCCCGGCTCGTGCGTGTGGCCGCAGAAGCAGATCCGCTTGAGCATCGAGAAGATCTCCTCCATCTTCTCGCGGTCCTGCACGTCGTGGGGCCGCACGTACTCCTTGGTGCGGTTCCGCGGCGACGCGTGGAGGTACATGATCTCGCCGTCCTCCTTGAGGTCGGGGAGGTCGCCGAGGAAGTTCCACATCTTGTGGTTGTCCTCGCGGAGCGCCGCGGGGTCGTTGAGCTGGCTGCGGGTCCACTCGATCGCCTGCGCCGCGTCGGGGTTGAAGTCGAGCGCGAGGAAGAGGAGGGCGTCCTCGTGGTTGCCCCGGAGCGACCACTTCCAGCTGAGCGCGTGCTTCAGCATGTCGCGGGGATTCGGCCCGTACCCGATGAGGTCGCCGAGGCAGTAGATCTCGTCCGTGCCCTGGGCGGAAATGTCCTTGAGGACGGCCTCCAGGGCTTCCGTGTTCGAGTGAAGGTCGGAAATCAGCGCGATCTTGCGGGCCATG
>DASTON010000120.1:0-3876 GCA_035762525.1 Planctomycetota bacterium
ATCCGGCGAGTTTGGGTTTGAGAATTCGGATACGGCAAACGACGAACGGCAAACGTAACGGCGAACGGCTAACGGTGAACGAACTCTGCGGGCTGCTTGAGCTGCGTCTTCAAGAAGTTCTGTACCCCGATCTGCATGTCCTCGGTGCCGCACACTTCGCCGAATTTCGCCGACTCGAACGAGAGCGCCTGTTCGAGCGGCATCTTCGCCCCCTCGAGGATGGCGGATTGAAGGATCTCATCCACCTTCCTGCTCAGCGGTCCAAGGTCGACGTCGGGCAGGTCCTGGGGAATCGAAATCGGGCCGCGGGGGATTCCTCTCGCCTTCAGCTCGCCTGACGCCAGCTTTCTCACCAGGGCGACGGCGCGATCGATGAGTCCATCCTCGACTTCCTCCAGGATGAGGCCTTTCTGGAGGGCTTCGGCGCCGGAAATCGTCCCGCCCGTGCGCAGGATCTTCCACGCCGTCGGGAAATCAACCAGGCGCGGCAGCCGGACCGATCCGCCGGCGCCGGGGATGATTCCGAGCTTCACCTCCGGCTGGCCGAACAGGGTCTTGATTCCCCGGCGGGCGATCCGCGCCGTGCAGCAGTAGGCGAGCTCGCTTCCGCCGCCGAGCGACAATCCGTTGAGCGCGCACACCACGGGCTTGCCGAGATTCTCGATCGAGTTCTGCGCGTTGTGGCTCTGGCGCGACGCGGACTCGCCGTCCGCCGCGCTCTTGATCTTCGCGAGCATCCCGACGTCCGCGCCGGAGACGAACGCCTTCACGCCGAAACCCGTGAGGACCGCGCCGGCGATCGAGGAATCGCGGGAAATGCCTTCGAACTCCTCCTTGAGCTGGCGGTAAACGTCGAGGTCGAGCGCGTTGAGCACGCGGGGCCGCTTGATCGTCAGGATCGCCACGCCGTCCGCGTCGCGGCGGAACACCCGGGGGATCTTCCACGGTCCGCGCGACGCCTGCTCGACGAGCACCGGCGCCACTTCGAAGCCCGGATGCTCCTTCGCGTAACTCATGGCGAGCTCGACGCCCCGCGTCACGCCCATCCGGTTCATGAGCTGCATCGGCGGCTTCGCGTCGAGCGCGAGCTCGATGCCCATCTCGAGATCGCCCGCCTCGACGATCCCGCTCTGGAGGATTTCGCCGAACAGCCCGAAGTACGCGCCCAGGAGCCGGCGCGAGATCTCCTCCTCGGTGTCGTGCGGGACGCTCACCGTCTCGCCCTTGGCCGCGGCCTCCCACTGGCCCTTTTTCGCGACGATCGCGTCGAGCGATTCCGTCGACCGGAACCACGGCATGATCTTGTCGTGGTAGTGTCCCAGGCCGACCTGCGTGATGGGGCTGCCCCCGGTCAGGTTCATCGCCGTGAACGGGCCGACGCCCAGGCCGAGCGTCTTCCGCGCCACCTCGTCGATCTGCTTGGGCGAGGCGATCTTCGCGTCGGCCATGAGGAGCGACGCGAGGAAGACGCCCTCGAAGATCGGGTCGAGCGCGTACCCGTACCGGCTCTTGACGCGGATCGGCGCCTTGCCGATCGCCTCGTAGAACGCCATGCAGAAGTCCGCGACCTCCGGCGACGTCTCCGCGCCGGGGACGACCTCGACGACGAGGTTCCGCTCGGCGGGGAAGAAGTAGTGGATGACGAGCGCGCGGTCCTTCCGCTGGAGCTTCTCGAAGATGACTTCGGGCTCCATGTGCGAGGAATTCGAGGCCAGGATCGCGCCCGGGGCGACGCGTCCCTCCAGCTTTTCGAAGATGCCCTGCTTGATGTCGCGCCGCTCGCTGGCCGCCTCGACGATGAAGTCCGCGCCGTCGAGCGCCGCGAGGTCGGCCGTGAACGTGATGTTGCGGAACATCGACTCGGCTTCGTCGGGCTTGAACGCGCCGGTCTCCGCTCCCCTCTGGATCTTCTTCCGGGTCTTGGCCGAGCCCGCGTCGAGCGCGGCCTGCGCGATGTCCTGGACGACGATGGGGACGCCGTGCGGGCCGAGGACCTTGGAGAAGTAGAGGGCGATGTCCGGGCCGATCTGGCCGCTGCCGATGACGCCGACTTTCGAGATCGTCCGGTTTCCGAGACGGAACGGCATGGCGGAACGTTAACAGGGGCTCCAGCCTGCTTCAAGCATCAACCGCCGCTAGACTGGATTCCGATGAAGGACGGGCCGACCTTGGTCGGGTGTGCCGGTTGCTTGTCGGTCTTTCTCGCGCTGTTCATCGTGACGGCCGCCGGGACCAAGGACCCGGATCGGGAAGGTTTCCTGGTGCTCCTCCTGCTCGTCTTGTTGATCGTCCTGGGCGTCGTCGGTTTCAAGGGGGGTCCGAGGCCGGAGGGGCTCTGGAAGTGCGAGTCGTGCGGCCAGTCGAACGAAGAAGGCCTTACGGGATGTGTCGGATGCGGAAAGGACAGAGCCTAGTACAATGATCGGATGAAATACGGCGCGCGCACGAAACTGTCCGGTCGGGTGGTGCGGATCAAGAAGGGCGGCGTGATGGCGCAGGTCGATCTGCAGCTCGAGGCCCCGGGCCCGATGAGCTCGGTCCTCACGCTGGACTCCCTGCGCGAGCTGGGCCTGAAGAAGGGCGACCGCGTCCGGGTCCTCGTCAAGGCGGTCCACGTCCTGCTCGCCCGGGAATGATCCGGACCGAGCGGCTGATTCTCCGGGAGTGGCGCGACTCCGATTACGAGCCGTTCGCGGCGCTGAACGCCGACCGGCGGGTCATGGAGTTCTTTCCCGCCCCGCTCGAACGTTCGGCGAGCGACGCCCTGGCGATTCGCATTCGCGATGGATTCGCGCGTCACCCCTTCGGCCTATGGGCCGTGGAAGTTCCGGGCGTCGCGCCCTTCATCGGTTTCACCGGCCTCAGCATTCCGAACTTCACCGCCTTCTTCACCCCGGCCGTGGAGATCGGGTGGAGGCTCGCCTTCAATCATTGGGGCCAGGGATACGCCACCGAGGGCGCGAAGGCGGCCATCGAATACGGATTCCGCGAAGCGGGCTTGCAGGAAATCGTCTCGTTCACGGCCCCGTCGAACGTGCGCTCGATCCGCGTGATGGAAAAAGTGGGCATGAAGCGCAATCCCGCCGAGGACTTCGACCATCCCGCGCTGCCGATGGGGCACCGCCTGCGCCGGCACGTGCTCTACCGGATGACAGCTGACGGATTACGGATGACTCCGAGTCGGCGTCATCCGTAATCGGTCATCGGTCATCGGCGAGGTGACGGTCGATGATCCCGGGCAGGTCGCGCATCGTCGGGATCACGTGGTCCGCATCGCCATCCGGCGAGTGGGGCGTCCGCAGGTGGACCGATCGCAGGCCCGCGGCGCGCGCGCCGGCGAGGTCGAGATCGGGCCGGTCGCCGACGTGGAGCGCCTCGTCGGGCCGGACGCCGAGCGGCGCCAGCGCCTTGAAAAAGATCTCGGGATCGGGCTTGCAGATGCCCAGCTCGTCCGAAAAACAGAAGTGCTCGACGTGGGACGCGATGCCGAGATTGTCGAGGATCACGCGCAGGACGCGACCCGGCGTGCGGCCCGTGTTGCAGATGACGGCGACGCGGAGGCCCCGCGCGCGCGCGTGGGCGAGCGCTTCGGCCGCGCCGTCGACGACCCGGGGCGGGAAATGAAGGAGCGACCCGCCATAGAGTTGGGCCGCCTCTTCGAGAGCCGTCGCGGGAAGTCGGCCCAGGTCGGGACCGAGCGCGATGTCGAGGTAGAGCCGGGTCTGCTCGAGGGTTGAGTAATCGCGCCTCGATTTCCAGACCGCGTCCATGCGGACCCACACCTCGCGGTGGGCGTGCTCCATGGCGGCGGGATCGGGATCGAGTCCGAAGCGCTTGAGCGTCCCCGCGATGTCGGTGATGCGGCGCTTGCGGAGC
>DASTON010000121.1:0-3529 GCA_035762525.1 Planctomycetota bacterium
CGGGAAACGACTCCGTCCGAGGGTTCACTCGCCGGACGCGGGCCCGTGTAGTAGTTCACCGCGACACAGATGACCGATCTTGCGCCGGGGTCGTACCGCGCGGGATCGGCGCGCCGCTCCGGGTCGCGCCCCATGTAGCCCATCTCGCCCTGGTAGGCGCGCGACAGCCATTCGCCGAGGAATTCGGACCGCGGAAGGGGACCGACTTTCGCGACGCCGACTTGATCGAATCCGAGCTCGAGGGCCCGCGACTTTATTTCACGCGCCAGGATCATTTCCGATTCCTCAACGCGAAAAACACGTAGCCGTAACTGCCCTCGGAGGCCTCGAAGATCTCGATCTCCCTGAGCGTTTCGGCCGCCAGCTCCCGAACCTGGGCGTCGGGGTGCTTGAGCAGCTCCGCGGCCCGCGGTCCCAGCTCGTCGTAATACCCGTCCACCAACGCCGCATCGGACAGCGTATGCGTGGCCACCAGCTCGTACCCCACGCTCCTCGCCACCGAGATGTTCTCCTCGAAGCGCATCATGTCCGGATAGCCCTGCGTGAAGAACTCCCGGACGCGCCCGGGTGCCTCGCTTCGAAGCCAGCAGAGCTCGCTCAAGACCACGAATCCGTCCGGCTGCATCGCCCGCCTCCACGTCGCCAGCGCGTTCGCGAATCCGATGTTGTAGGCCGCCCCTTCCGACCAGAGCAGATCGATCTGCCGGAACGACGAGGGGATGTCCTTCATGTCCATACAGCGGGGCTGGACGAGGGCATCGAGTCGCTCCCGCTTCGCCCGGCGGACGAGCTCGTCCAGGAACGGTTGATGGGAGTCG
Source organism: Planctomycetota bacterium (assembly GCA_035762525.1). Lineage (GTDB taxonomy): Bacteria > Planctomycetota > MHYJ01 > MHYJ01 > JACPRB01 > DASRJF01. Next base: position 819 of record DASTON010000121.1, read on the forward strand.
ATCGCGTCAATGGAAGAGCCGATCGCCTCCGCGAGGGCCAAGGTCTGCCGTCCCGTTCCGCAACCGGCATCTACGATCCGGGCCCAACGGCGGCGCGGAAGCTGTCTCAGAACATGGATCGTGGACGCGTTGTCGCCGGGACCGAGCTTCTCCATCCCGGCGAACAGCAGATCGATCGGGGACGCCGATGTCATGGGCGATACTCGCGGCGCAGTTTCGACATCACGATCAGCGAATAATACCGGCCATTGCGCCGCACGCGCTCCCGGAGCTCGCCCTCTTTCGCGAAGCCTTCGGACCGGTAGAGTTCTTGGGCTCGGGTGTTGAACTCCTTGACGTCGAGCCATATGCATCGGGCGCCGCGTTTCTCGAAGGCGAGCTTCTGAACGAGCCGCAGCGCCGCGCGCCCATGCCCCTTTCCCTTCGTTTCGATGACGATCCGCTTGAACTCGATCGATCCTTCGCGGTCCTTCATCCCACGGAGGAAGACGAATCCGACGCGCCGGCCGTCATTTTCCGCAATCAGATGGAGGCAGTCGCGGTCCTTCATCGCCTTCCGGTGCATGGCGGTCGTCCAGGGCGTGATGAAGGGGGCATTCTTCGGATCATGTTCGAGACGGTGGATGTACGCGAGATCCGAGGGCAGTGCCCGACGGAGTTTCATGGGGACACCCAGTATGCATGATCGCCGGGGATTTCAGGAATGCCGCCCGCGGCGCCGGTGTTCAGACCGCCGTGTTCGTGAAGGAGCTGTGGCGGTACCCCGTGAAGTCCATGGGCGGCGAGCGCCTCGATTCCGCCGACCTGCGCGAAGACGGCATCGAGGGCGACCGTGTCGTGCACGCCGTCGACGCGCACGGCCGGCTCGTCACGGCGCGGTCCCACCCGGCGCTCCTGGCCCACCGGGCCTCGCTCGGCTCCGGCGGCGAGCCCCTCGTCGACGGTCGACCCTGGGAGTCGGCCCTCGTGGACGGCGTCCGCCTGGTGCGCGCGGCCGGCGGGCACCGGTTCGACATCCTGCCCCTCCTCGTCGCGACCGACGGCGCCATCGCCGCCTTTGGAAGGGATGGGAGGCGCCTCCGCCCCAATATCGTGGTCGGAGGCGTCGAGGGCCTGGCCGAGCGGGAGTGGGAAGGACGGCGGCTCCGCATCGGCCGGGCCGTCGTTCGGCTGGAAGACCTGCGCGAGCGCTGCGTCATGACGACGTTCGATCCCGACACCCAGGAACAGGATGTCGAGGTGCTGCGTTCGATTCGCCGGAACTTCGGAGGCCGTCTCGCGCTCAATGCTTCCGTGGACGTCCCGGGGACGATCCGAGTCGGAGAACCCGTCGAACTCGCCTGATCATTCCTCCGGCAGCCGGTAGTCGAGCAGCGCCTTGAAGTCGGGGTCCTTCACCAGCGACTCGAAGTCCGGATCCCGGACGATCTCCTCGCGCGTGATGTGGCGGTGGTTGGGGGTCGAGAAGAACTCCTTGAGCATCGCCAGCGCATCCGCCTTGTTGCCGCGCACCGCGTGGTAGCAGGCGCCGTTGTAGAGGATGCAACAGTGCACGAGGCCGTTGGAACGGCCCCGCTCGTCGCACCCCGCGATCCCCATCGCCTTCCAGAAGGCCTCCTCCGACTCCTCGAACTTCTTGAAGCGCGCCATCTGGACCGCGTACTGCACGAGCGCGATCGGATCTTCGGGAGACAAATCGACCGCGGCCTTGGCGTGATGAGCGGCCTTCTCGAAGTCGCGCTTCTCCGTCGCGTAGAGGGCGCTCAGCGATCGATGAGTGTCGGCCAGCGGCTTGTGTCGCAGGCTCTCCTCGAACAGGCCGAGGGCCTTGCTGATCCTGCCGCGGGATCTCTCGACCTCGCCCCACCCGCGATAGGCGAAGGCCACGGACTCCGCCGTCGCCTGCGGCGCGTTCGCGGCCTTATGGAAGGCTTCGATGGCGCCTTCCGGATCGTGCGCCCAGAAGCGGCGGTACTCGCCGAGATGGGACCACGAGACCGAGTAGTCGGGGAAGTCGCGGACGGCGGCCTCGTAGATCTTGGCGGCCTCCGCGCCCTCGCCCCGCGTTTCGGCTTGCTCGCCCTGGCGGAGCATCTCCGCGAGGCGGTCGGGTACCGGAGCCGGGACGGAACGCTTCGGGGAGGCGCATCCCGCGATCAGGATCAGCCCCAGGATTGCGACGGATTTGAAGGAGTGTGCGTAAAGCAAGATGCCACTTCCGATGGTCCAGTCTGGTCCCGCTTCGTGCTCGAAGCTCGGAGCTTCAGGAGCAGGGAGCCGGAAGCTGGGGGCTGGGAGCTTCTCTATTTCGCCGCCAGTGCCGTTAACTCGATGAACCTCGGATCTTCCTTGTACTTCTTGAAATGGATGTCCATACGGGCCTCGGCCATCTCGAACCGGCGCACGTCGTCGAACCTCTCGTACCCGTAGAAGTGGCGATGCAGGTACTTGAGCGCGAGATCGTCCTTCCCCTGCGCCGCGTAGTAGCACGCGTAGTTGTAAGCCATCGACGGATCGAATTGCGCCTTCTTGATGAGCGCTTCGCCCTTCTCCTTCTGCCCGTCGAGGATCAGGTAGATCGAGTAGAAAACCTGGTTGTACGGATCCGCGGGATTGAGGTCGAACGCCTGCGTCGCGTAGCCGAAGGCCTTCTTGAACTCGCCCTCGGTGTTCCAGAAGACCGCGAGATTGCGGTAGCAGAGCGCGGTGGG
>DASTON010000122.1:0-8458 GCA_035762525.1 Planctomycetota bacterium
GCGACGTGGAACCAGGCGACGATCGGCGCCGAGTTCACGCTGTCGGGCCTCGACTTCGTCGACGCCGGCCACGGATGGCTCGCCACGGACGACGGCATCTTGCACTCGTCCGACGGGGGAGCGACCTGGATCGTGCAGGCGTTACCGGATGTGGACGCTACCGAAGGCCTCCAGGACATCCACTTCGTCAATTCCACCACCGGCTGGGCGGTCGGCATGCATGGACAGGACTCCACTCCCAACCTCGGGTTCATCTTGAAGACCTCGACGGGAGGGGAGTAACCGGCAAGCTCCGGCGAGGCAGGCTCAGTTCGTTTCGTGAAAGCGTGCCTGCGTTGAGCGAGCGATGCGGAGCATCGCGAGCCACATGCCTGCATTGAGCGAGCCCGCCGAAGCCTTAGCGAAGGCGGGCGAGTCGATTGCCTGCATTGAGCGAGCCGACCGAAGGTCGGCGAGTCGAAATGGGCCGTGAGGGACTTGAACCCCCGACCTTCTGCGTGTCGAGCAGACGCTCTAGCCAACTGAGCTAACGGCCCCGAAGAGGGTCGCAGAATAGCAGGAGTCCCCGCTTGCGGGCAAGGGAGCGGACCCACGAACAGGGCGGACGCGGGCTACTTCGTCTTGGCTCGCTCCACAAACTGGAGCGAAATCGAGTTGATTCAGTGGCGCTTGCCGGTCGGCTTGGGCCCGTCGTTGAAGATGTGCCCAAGGTGCCCGCCGCAGCGCGAGCACGTCGCTTCCAGGTCTGAGTGCTTGTCCACGGCGCCCGGCAGCGCGTCCCAGAACGACGGCCAGCCGCACGAGTCGTACTTGGTCTTCGAATCGTAAAGAGCCTGACCGCACCCGGCGCACGCGTAGATTCCGTCCTCCTTGTGATGGAGGTACGCGCCCGTGTACGAACGCTCCGTCCCCTTCTGGCGAAGGATGTAGAACTGCTCCGGCGTCAGCTTCTTCTTCCACTCCTCTTCGCTCGTGGGCAGCGACGCCGCGTCAAGCGCCGGCGCCGCGTCGCACTCCGTGCACTGCGGCTTCGTCGTCTCTTTCATTTCCTGTTCCTGGGATTTCGGGGCGGGCGGTCGCGAGCAGGCTCCGAGCGTCAGCACCAGGGCCGCGACCAGCAACCTCATCATGACTATTGTATGAAACGCCGGCCGCCCTCATTCTATTTCAAAGGCCATGAACCTGCGAATGCGAAAAGGCCTGTACGGACTGATCCTGCTCGCTTCATGCTCCACGGCGCTCCCCGAGAGGTTCCTGGCCCTCGAGGTCACGTCATTCGGGTGAGGCGCGGAAGCGGGCCTCGGGTGAGGCTCGCGGCTCGCGCCCGTGCTGGCGCAGCTCGACAAGGTTGACGGAGTCCACGAAGCCCGCGTCGACTGGACCGGGAAAACGCTCCTGATCCGAGTGAAGGACTCCGCCGATCCCGATGTCGTCGCGGCGCATGCCACGCGACACCTGGGGAGAAACGCAACCCGACTCTCCGAGAGACGCGCGGCGGAGTGCGTCGACGGATTTCGGCGAGGCGAGCCCTGGCTGCGCGCGGGCGAGACTCTCCAGCTCTCGAAACACGAATCGAAGGTCTTGGGAAAGTCGCTCGCCGCGAAGGCCGGCGGTTCGCTGGATGAGAAGTCGCGGGCCCGCCTTCAGGAGATCCTCGAAGGCGAACTGTTCGCGCTCTTCTCCCGGATTCACGCCGGAGAGTTCACGCTCGAGGAAGGCCTGGAGCGGGCGGCTCGCGAGTCCGGCCCGCGACTCCACCAGCGGCTGCTCGAGTTCTTGTCGCCCGATCAAGCCACCGCCGTCATGGAATCACTCCGGTCACAGCTCTTCGGCCGCGACTAGCATTCGGGTTTTTCGAACTTTCCCGTGCAGCGTCCGTCCAAAGGACGTCCTTCATCACAGGAGACGATCGTGGACGAACGCGAGCTGGTCGAGAGCGCGAGGCGGGGCGCCCCGGACGCCTTCGAGGAGCTGGTCCGCCGGACGAGCCGGATGGTCTTCGCCCGGTGCGCGCTCGAGATGGGCGATCCGCAACGGGCCGAGGACCTGACGCAGGAGACGTACCTCGCGGCGTGGCGGTCGATCCGGTCGCTCAAAGAGGCGGGCGGATTTCGAGGCTGGCTCCTCCGCATCGCCCAGAACGCGTGCATCGACGCGCGCCGCCGCGACTCTCGTCTGCGGCGGACTCCGCCTGCCCTGAAGGATGCGCTTCGCTTCCCTTCAGGGCCTGCGGCCTCCGGCTCCGACGCGCTTGACGGCCTCCCCGCGCCGGCCTTGCCGGACACGGGCGAGTCTCGCGAACGCGCCCTCGCCATCCTTCGATCTCTGCCCGAGGAGTACCGCCTGCCCCTGACGCTCCGCTACCTGGGCGGGGCGGACTTCGAATCGATCCAACTCCAGATGGGGATTTCTCCCGGCTCCCTGCGCGGGCTGCTCAACCGCGGGCTGACGTTGCTGCGGATGGAGCTCAAACGCGCCCTGGGACCGGAATTCGCCGGAGGCCTCCGATGACCGCGAACGAAACGACCGACCACGCGTGGGTGCGCGAGAATGTCGCGACTTACCTTGCCGGCGGCCTTCCCGAGGATGAGCGTGCGCGATTCGAGTCCCATGTCGGCGGTTGCGGCTCGTGCCTCGAAGATCTCCAGGACGCCCAGGGCGCCGAGCGATCGCTGGCCTCGGTCTTCCAGGGCGACCGCCCCGATCCGGGCCTGGAGGATCGGGTCATCCAGTCACTGAGAGCGCAACCTGCGACGAACTTTCGCGTCTTGTCGGCCATCGCCCGGATCGGGGTCGGCGTCGCGGCCGTCCTCATGCTGGGCATCGCGGGGTTTCTCTTCGAGGTCGGTACGAAGCAAGCGTCGCCGGCCGCTTCTTCTCAGCCTGTGTACGGTTTTGGAGGTGCGGGGTCCAGGTCCGAGATTCGGCATCGTGATTACGACAAGGCCTCTTTCATGGAAGCCCGGTCAGGCAGGTTCCGCGCTGACGGCGTTCCCCGGCTTTCGGACACGGACTTTACCGACCACAACGAATCCGCCGACGACTTGCGTTGGAAACAGTCTTCAGGAGATCAGGCCAAGGCCAAGAGCGAAGAGCTGCTGGCCCAATTGAAGGCCGGTGAGAAATTCCGAGGCTACGACTTCGAGGGGGGAGGGTCCGGATTCCAGGGGACCCGCAAGCAGATCCCGGCGCCCAATCCCATGCCGCCGCCCCCGGCCAAAACGCCCGCCCTGCAGGAAGAGGCGAAGAAAGTTGCGGAGACTTACCGCTCCGACGCCCTGGCCGACGGTCTGAAGGGCGACTGGTTCAAGCCGGGCTCAGAAGCGGAGGCTTTAGGGAAAGGCAGGGCGCCGGAAGACAAGACCATCGCTCGCGGGCCTGAGAACCAACCCTCGAACAAGACTCCCCGGCAGGATCAAGGCGCGGCCAAGAACCCGCCGCCCCAGCAGGACCCCCAGGCCTCCCAGCGGAAGATCATCCGGCAGGGCGAGCTCGAATTCGAAGTCGCCAGCTTCGACTCGTCCGTCGACACCATCGTCCGCATCGCCGCGGAAGAGAAAGGCTACATCGCCACGGTCAACTCGGACCGCCTCCCCAACGGCAAGGTGAAGGGGACGATCGTCCTCCGCGTCCCGCCCGACGGCCTCGACCGTCTCGTCCTCAAGCTGCGCGCGCTCGGTGAATTGAAGAGCCAGCGCATCACGAGCGAGGACATCACGAAGAAGTATTACGACCTCGAGAGCCGCCTCAAGGCCGCCCGCACGATGGAGACAAGGCTCATCGAGATCATCAAGACGGGCAAGGGCGAGATCAAGGACATCCTCCTCGCCGAAAAGGAGCTCGGCGAGTGGCGCGAGAAGATCGAGATCTTCGAAGGCGAGATCCGCTTCTACACCAACCTCGTCTCGCTCAGCACGCTCACCCTCACCCTGGTCGAGAAGGACATCCGCGCGCCGTCGCTCGTCACCGTGACCGAGACGGTCGACACGGGCATCGAGGCGGAGGACGTCCTCAAGGCGGACAAGGACCTCCGCACGCTGATCGCGGACGCCAAGGGGCGCATCACCGCGAGCGACCTCAAGAAGCTCGCCGCGGACCAGTTCAGCCTGCTCATCGTTTGCGAAACGCCCCCCGAGAACGCCGCCGTCCTCCGCGACCGCCTGAACCAGGTCGGCCGGACCGCGCGTCTCGACGTCCGCACCCAGACGTCGGACAACGGCACGGGTCGTCCGCTCGACGGCAAGGTCAAGCAGGGAGACACGGTCTTCCGCATCTCCGTCTACAACACGGCCAACGTGCAGCCCCGCGAGACCGCCCATCTCAGTCTCGCGTGCCACGACGTCGAGTCGGTCTTCCGGAAGATCATCGCCCGCGTGGGCCAGGCCGGCGGCCGCGTCGTGCAGTCGAACCTGAACCGGGTCAAGGCCGACCAGGTCGACGGCCTCGTCCAGTTCGAGGTCCCCCTCAAGGAAGGCGATGCGACGCTCGGCGACCTGCGCGCCATGGGCGAAATGATGGGATTCAAGGTGATCGAGAATCCCGATTCCGCGAACGTGACGAAGTCCAAGAAAGGCTTCAACGTCGTGCTCCTCGCGATGGCCCACGTCACGGCCCGCGAGACGGGCACGCTGCGCGTCGCCGCCCGCGACGTGCCCGAGGCCTACCGCGCGCTCCAGGCTCTCGCCCTGGAAACGAAAGGGCGCATCCTGGACGCGGGCCTGAACGAGAGTTCGCGCGAGAACGTGACGGCGAACCTCGACCTCGAGCTCCCCCGGGGCGGCCGCCCCGCGCTCGACGAAGCCCTTAAGGCGGCGGGCGAGATCCTCTCCCAGAATGTCCAGCGCGCGCCGGACGACGGCCGCGTCGTGGACTCCAAGATCCGCGTCCAGATCTCGCTCCAGACCGTCGCCTCGGTCGGCCCGCGCCGGATCGTGAAGCTCGGCGTGGAAGTGGGCGACGTGGACAAGAGCTCGGAGCGCCTCGCGGCCCACGTGACGTCGAACGGCGGCCAGCTCGTCGACAGCCAGAATTCGCGCGATCCGAACGGCCGCGCGGTCTCGTACCTGGTGTTCGAGGCGCGCCTGAACGCGATGGCCGGCTTCGTCGACCTCATGCGCAAGGCGGGCACGGTGCGCATCGAGGAGACCCGGCGGAATCCGGCCGCGCCGGAGAGCGAGCTGGCGATCGGGCGCATCGAGCTGACGCTTTCCAACGAGGATCCGATCGTCGGGAGCGACGCGGGATTCGCGGCCCAGATGAAGGACGCCCTGCGGAGCGTCATCGCCGCGGCGGGGTTCAGCCTCAAGTTCATCATCATCGGCGCCCTGATCGTCGTGCCGTGGGCCCTGATCGTGTGGTTCGTGTGGAAGCTCTTCCGCCGGAAGAGCGCCAAGGCGCCGGCGGCCGTATAATCGGCGGCGTGGAATCCGATTTCCGGTCGCTGAATCCCGGCTCCTGCCGGACGTACCTGGTCGCCGGTCCGGGCTCCCGGGAGGCCCTGCTCGTCGATCCCGCGATCGACCATGTCAGCGACTACCTGAAGCTTCTCGACCGGCAGAAGCTGAAGCTCACGCACGTCATCGACACGCACACGCACGCCGATCACATCTCGGGCGCCGCGTCGCTCGTGGACCGGACGGGCTGCGCGTACGTGATGCACGCGAAGGCGCCGGCGCGGTGCGTGACGCAGCGGGTCGCGGACGGCGACAGCGTCGAAGCGGCCGGAACGAAACTCACGGTCATGCACACCCCCGGCCACACAAAGGATGGAATCTGCCTGGTGGTCGAGGGTCGCGTCCTCACGGGCGACACGCTCTTTCTCGACGACGGGGGCGCCGGCCGGGACGACCTGCCGGGCGGCGATCCCGGCGAGCACTACGACAGCCTCCAGCGCATCCTGGGGCTGCCCGACGCGCTCATCGTCCATCCCGGCCATGACTACCGGGGCCGCGCGCCGACCGAGCTCGGCCGGCAACGACAGACCAATCCGCACTTGAGGCGGCGATCCAAGGAAGGATTCGTCCGCTACCTGAACGATTTGTGTCTCGGCCCCGCGGAGTGGATGAAGGAAGTCCTCAAGGCCAACTACGCGTGCTCGCGCGATCCCCGCGCCGTCGCGATTCCCACTGAAGGGAACGCCTGCGAGGTCATGAGTGCACCGCCCGCCACATCGTCGTTCGGACCCGCCGAACTGATAAAGCTGATGGAGTCGGGCGCGTCGCCGGTGCTTCTCGACGTCCGGGAACCGTTCGAACTGACGGGTGAATTGGGCTGCCTCGACGGCATCACGCACATTCCGCTCGGCAGCCTGGGCTCGCGTCTCGGCGAGCTCGCGTCCGCGCGCGATCGCCACATCGTCGTCATCTGCAAATCGGGAGTCCGCGCCACGATGGCCGCGAATGCGATGACCCAATGCGGGTTCTCCAAAGTCGACGTCCTGGCCGGGGGCATGATCCGCTGGAGAAGAGAAGTGGCGTCCTAGGTCCCAGGTCCGACGGCCGACGTCCGAAGTCGAAGAGGCCGAGGTCACGAGAAGAACCCGAAGTCTGAAGTCTTCAGTCTGAAGTCTCTCCCTATCAGCTATCGTAAGCCGCGATGATCGAAGTCGAAGCGCTCTCCAAGACGTTCACGACCCACCGCAAGGACCCGGGGCTCTGGGGCTCCATCCGGTCGCTCTTCCGGCGCGAGAAGGTCGTGAAGCACGCCGTCCGCGAGGCGACATTCAAGGTCGGCGAGGGCGAGATCGTCGGCCTCGTGGGGGCGAACGGCGCGGGCAAGACGACGCTCATCAAGATGCTCGCGGGGATCATCCATCCGACGCGGGGCGACGCGCGCGTCCTCGGCTACCGCCCGTGGGAGCGCGACAACCGGTTCCGCCGCCAGATCGCGCTGATCATGGGCCAGAAGGCCCAGCTCTGGTGGGATCTTCCCGCGGCGGACAGCTTTCTTCTCCTGAAGGAGATCTACCAGGTCCCCGAGGACAGGTACCGGGCCAGCCTCGACTACCTGGTGCGCGTGCTGGACGTAAGGGACCAGCTCACGATTCCCGTGCGCCGTCTCTCGCTCGGCGAGCGGATGAAGATGGAGCTCATCGCCGCGCTCGTCCACGGCCCGCGCGTCGTGTACCTCGACGAGCCCACGATCGGCCTCGACCTCACGGCGCAGCGCGCGATCCGCGATTTCATCCTCGCGTACCGCGAAGAGCACCGGCCCGCGATGATCCTGACGAGCCACTACATGGAGGACATCGAGCGGCTCTGCAAGCGGCTCATCATCCTGCGCGAGGGGGAGATCGTCTACGACGGCAGCCTCACGGGTGTCGTCGAGAAGTACGCCGACCACAAGGTGGTGACGGCGCACCTCCGCAAGGACGGCGCGGTGTCGCGCGACGGGCTCGAGGCGCTCGGGCAGGTGGACGCGTGCGACGACGTCACGATCCGCCTGCGCGTGCCGCGCGGAAAGGTGGCGGAAGCGGCCGCGGAGCTCCTCAAGCGCTATCCGGTGGCGGACCTGGCGATCGAGGAGGTCGAGATCGGGACCCTGATCGAGCGGATCCAGGTCGCCCAGGGGGCGCGCCCTTGAGAGCCGCCCTCGTGCGTGACCTGCTGACCACCGAGATCCGGCGCCGGATGAGCTACCGCGCCGACTTCTGGATCAGCGCGATCTCGTCCCTCGGGGTGAGGATGGTCGTGTCATGGTTCATCGTCAAGGCGGTGTTCGAGGGCTCGGGCCGGCCGGCGATCGCGGGATACGACGTGCGGGAGATGTTCCTTTACTACGTCGCGGCCATCCTCGTGGGCAAGCTCGTCCAGACGACGGAGCTGGAGCAGAACATCTCGCAGGACATCTACGAGGGCGGGCTGACCCGGTACCTGCTCCATCCGGTGCCGTACGGCGTCGTGAAATACGTGCAGCAGCTCGGCGCGCTGGGGCCGGCCGTCGTGCAGATCCTCCTGTTCGGCGCCTGGATCCCCTTCGTCGTGGGCTTCCCCCGCGAGATCTCGGCCGCGGGCATCGCGATGGGGATCGGGGCGATCTTCGTGGCCAATCTTCTCCAGTTCCTGATCACCTTCCCGATCCAGCTGGTCGCCTTCTGGGCCGACAACGTCTGGAGCCTGATGGTGATGCACCGCTTCATGGCGGCCCTGCTCGGCGGAATGCTTGCCCCGCTCTCGCTCTTTCCGGACGCCGCCCGCCACTTCATGGAGGCGCTCCCTTTCCGGTACCTCTTCGCCTTTCCCGTGGAGACGCTCCTGGGCCGGGTTTCGGCCGCCGAGTGGGGCATCGGGATGGCCGTGGCGCTCGGGTGGTGCGGAGTCATGGCGATCGTCGGGAATGCGGTGTGGAGAAAAGGGACCTACCAGTACACGGGAGTGGGAATCTGATGAGGAGCATCCTGCAGCCGGCATCCAGCATCCTGCGCCCAGAAGGGCCAACCGCCCGGATGCGGGATGCCGGA
>DASTON010000123.1:0-2071 GCA_035762525.1 Planctomycetota bacterium
CGCGGTATCGCCGAGGATCCTGCCTGAGCTCCAAGCCTCTAGCCCCCAGCTCCCTGCTGGGCCACGAGCTCCGAAGCTTCGAGCCGGCAGCTCCGGAGCTTGAAGCCTCTGGCTCCGGAGCTTGAAGCTCGAAGCCCAGCTGGAAGCTGGGGGCCAGGAGCTTGAAGCCGTCTGATGAGCGCCCGACGGGCGCGAATCAGACTCCTCAGCCGCCCCCGCCGTAGCCGATGGTGACGACGCCTTCTTCGACGATGACGGGCACGCGTCGCTGGCCTTTGGAAACGCGGAGCATTTCCTTCATGCCCTCGGCGTCCTTCTTGACGTCGATGTACTGGACCGGCGCCTTCTTTTTCGCGTAATCCTCACGCGCCGAGAGCGTGTAGGGTCACCCTTCCTTGCCGTAGATCAGGACCGCCTTGGCTTCGATCATCGGTCTACCCTCCGATGGCGTACATGGCGCGCTTGGGCTGGAGGAACCCCGGGTCGTTGATCCCGTGCCCCGCCTCCTTGTTCCACACCGCGCCGGTGATCGTTTTCGCGATCGACGCGTCGTCCGCCCCGCCCCGCATCATCGACAGGACGTCGGTCTCGCCGTGCGAGAAGAGGCACGTCCGGATGCGGCCGTCGGCCGTGATGCGGATCCGGTCGCACGCGAAACAGAACGGCTCGGAGACGCTCGCGATGATCCCGATGTCGCCCTTCCCGTCCTTGAACCGGAAGAGGCGCGCGGGGTCGCTCAGCGTCCCTTCGCTCACCGTTTCCAGGTCGCCCGCCTCGGCGCGGATCCGCTCGAGGATCTCCTTCGCGGGCACGACCTTGTCGCGCGTCCACATCCCGTCGCCGTCGAGCGGCATGAACTCGATGTACCGCACGTGGTACGGCCCTTCGCGCGAGAGGCGCGCGAACGCGCCGACTTCGTCCTCGTTCAGGCCCCGCATGACGACCATGTTGATCTTGAGGGGCGAGAAGCCGACTCCGGACGCCTCCTTGATTCCCGCCATCACTTCGGAGAAGCCGTCGCGGCGCGCGATGTGGACAAACTTCTCCTCTTTCAGCGTGTCGAGGCTGATGTTGATCCGCCGCAGGCCCGCGTCCCACAGGGGCCGCGCCAGCTTGCGGAGGAGCATCCCGTTGGTCGTGACGGAGAGGTCCTTGAGGCCTTTCAACGGGGAGATCATGCCCACGAGCTTCGGGAAGTCCTTCCGCGCGGTGGGCTCCCCGCCGGTCAGCCGGATCTTCTCGATGCCCGTGGAGATCGCGATGCGGGCGAAGCGCACGATCTCCTCGAACGTCATGATGTTCTCGTGCGGCATCCAGTGCGGGTCCTTGGGCATGCAGTACACGCACCGGAAATTGCAGCGGTCGGTGACCGAGATCCGGAGGTTCCGGATCCGGCGGCCGTGCGCGTCGCGCAATTCCATGGCCCCATCCTAGCAGAGCGATCGGGTAGAATCAGTCGGCCGTAAGGATTCCCTTATCACGAAGGAGTTCGAAATGAAACTCGCCGCAATCGCGCTGCTCCTGGCGGGCCTGGCCTGCGCCCAGGACGACCAGGAGGAGGTCCATTCCAACTCGTACAAGGGGAAGGCCCCGCCCGAACTGAAAGTGGAGGCGAAGAACTGGATCAACGCCAAGAAGCCGGTGAAGCTGGCGGACCTCAAGGGGCGGGTCGTCTGGCTCGAGTTCAGTTTCCTCGGCTGAGGGTCGTGCCAGAAGATGAAGACCCACTTGGTCAAGTGGGACGAGACCTACCGGAAGCAGGGCCTGGTCATCATCGACATCGACAACGGCAACAACGACACGATGGAGGAGCTCAAGGACGCGGTCGAGAAGGGGAAGGTCAAGTACCCGGTCGCCTGGGACGAGAACGAGAAGACCTGCGAGGAATACGGCATCCGCGCGTACGCGGCGTCCTTCCTGATCGGGACCGACGGGAAAGTCGTGTGGGAAGGGTTCCCGCTCGGCAAGAAGATCGAAGAGCGCGAGGCCCAAGTGAAAGAGCAGCTCAAGAAAGTGACGGATGAAACCAAGAAGAAGATCGAAGAAGAAATGAAAGAGCCAAAATAGTCGC
>DASTON010000124.1:0-2768 GCA_035762525.1 Planctomycetota bacterium
ACGCTTTCGACGGGCCGCGACATCACGCTGGCGCCGAAGCAGGACGGCCAGCCCCTCAACTATTTCCTCAACCCGTACGCGGAAGCGGACGGCAAGCCAGTGAAGTGCGAGAAGACGTGGTCGTACAAGGACCTGGACTAAGGACCGGCGGAATGAGGAATCGGGAGCCCGGAATGGGGAATGGAATCGAGATTCCCAATTCCTCATTCCATTCCGCATTCCCCATTCGTGATTCTTGATTCTTGATTCTCCTTTTTTAGCAGAGAGGACTGAATGGACCTTCTGACCGTTGTGGCCGCGTTGATGCTGATGCAGGACCCCAAGCCCGAGGCGCCCCAGGAGACGACGAAGGTCGTCAGCAAGGCCAAGTCCGCCATCACGTTCTACGGGTTCGTGCGGCTCGACATCCTGTACGACACGGACCGCCCGAACAACGTGCAGGTTCCCTCGTTCATCCTGTCGAAGGACACCCCGCCGGGCGGCGAGAAGGACCTCTCGATCCACCCGCGCCTGACCCGGTTCGGCATGGATTTCGACGGTCCCGTCATCGCGGACCTCGGCGACGCCAAGCTCACCGGAAAGATGGAAGTCGACTTCTACAACCTGCTCCCCGGCACGGGCGTGATCACGTCGAACTCCCGCGAGTTCCTCCGGATGCGCCACGCGTACCTCCAGCTCGCCTGGACCAACTGGACGGTGCTGGCCGGCCAGCGCGAAGACGTCATCGCCCCCCTCGCGCCCACGCCGAACAACGACCTCGTGATGTGGAACGCGGGAAACCTGGCCGACCGCCGTCCCCAGGTCCGCGTCGAGTACAAGTCGAGCGGCATCACCGCCACCGGCATGATCGGCCTGACGGGCGCGGTGGACGGGCGCGACCTCGACGCCAACGGCTTCCTGGACGGCGAGGAGTCCGCCACTCCGACGGTGCAGTTCCGGCTCGGCTATGAGACGGAAGGCTTCGTCGAAAAGACCAAGATCGTCGGCGGCGTGTGGTTCCACACGGCCAAGGAAGAGCCGGACACGGCCGTCGGCGGCGAGGATTCGTTCAGCTCGAACGCGATCGGCATCGACCTCGTCGTGCCCGTGACCGAACAGCTCACGATCCGGCTCGAGGCGTGGTCGGGCAAGAACCTCGACGACGTGCGCGGCGGCATCGGACAGGGCGTCGTGGCCGGCGAGGAAGTCGCCGCCAAGGGCGGCTGGCTCGAAGTCGCCTACAAGGCCAGCGCGACCTGGACCCCGACGCTGGGCTTCTACCTGGACGATCCGGACGAGGACGATCTCGCCGCCTCCGGCGCCCCGGACAAGAACTTCATCATCGCCCTGGCCAACCGCTTCCGCTTCGGCGCCCTGGAGCTCGGCGCGGACGTGCTGAGCTGGGAGACCGAGTTCACGGGGAGCGTGGACGAGGGCAAGGATCTCCGCTTCAATTTCTTCGCGGCCTACCATTTCTAAAGGAGTTTGAGATGAGACAGGTTTTGCTGTTGGCCGGCCTCGCCCTCGCGGCGGGCCTTCCGCGCGCCGCGGCGGCGCAAGAGGGAGGGGGGCGCTCCGCCACGTTCACGGCGAAGCAGGAATTCAAGGTCGTCATCCCCGCCGGGGCCAAGAAGGTCCGGTGCTGGTTCACCATGCCGCAGGCCGATCCGTCCCAGACCGTGACCGATTTCAAGGTGACGTGCGATTTCCCCCACAAGCAGGTCCAGGACTCCGGCGGCAACTCGTCGCTGTACGTCGAGATCGCCGACCCGACCGTCAAGGAATTCACCCTCGTGGAGACCTTCACGATCACCCGCCGGGAGATCCGCAACCAGCTCGATCCCGCGCGATCGGGCCCGCTCGGCGACAATGAGCGCGCCCAGATGAAGGACGATCTCGCCCCCAATGCGAACGTGGTCATCAACGACGACATCCGCAAGCTCGCGAAGGAGATCGCCGGCGACGAGAAAAACGTCGTCGTCGCGGCGCGGAAGATCTACGACTGGGTGCTGAACAACATCGAGTACTGGGTGAAGTACCCGGAGAAGCTGAAGGCCTCCCCGGTCGGAAGCTCCGAGTACTGCCTCACGAACAAGACGGGCAACTGCACGGACTTCCACTCGCTCTGGGCCGCCCTCGCGCGCGCGCAGGGCATCCCCACGCGCATCGTCTACGGCGCGTTCTTCAAGGCGGAGCTCGACGGCAAGGACAAGGACCAGAGCTACCACTGCTGGCCCGAGTTCTACGTCCCGCAGATGGGATGGGTCCCGCACGACGTGGCGGTCGCCGACATCTTCGTGGGCGATTTCGAAACCACCAAGACGAACGAAGAGAAGGTCCGGTTGACCACCGCCGACGGCTACAAGGGCGCCGACAAATCGAAAGTGGATTACTATTTCGGCAGTCTCGACGAGCGGCGCGTGACGTTCTCGCGCGGCCGCGACCTGACGATGAGCCCGAAGCAGGACGGAGGTCCGGTCAACGCGCTGGCGAAGGCGTACATCGAGATCGACGGGAAGCCGACCGGAGAAAAGACCGGCGATGTCGTCAACTGGAGCCGGAAGCTGACCTTCACCGAGAAGAAGTAGGCGATGCCGTTGAATACCGCGAAGCGTGAAGAGGCCGGCGTCCTGGTGGACCTGTCGGTCCTCGAGGGAATGCCGTGCGCGGGATGCGCCCGGCTCTTGTGCGGACACCACGCGCTCGCGGCCCTCGTCATGGGATTCAAGAGCGCCCCGCGATGCGCCCGATGCCTCGCGGAGGCGCTCGACCATCCTTACGAGGAGTTC
>DASTON010000125.1:0-16726 GCA_035762525.1 Planctomycetota bacterium
ATTTCCTTGCGCGTCAGAATCGGAAGGCGGCTGGAATCCCCGCATTTCAGCGCGACCGCCAGGAAGGCTTGAGTCCATTCGGGGTCGCCGCCGAAAGCGAGCTTGTCTGCCAACCCCGGAATCTGCTCCTGGAGCCTGGGCGCGAGGGTTTCCTGCAAGGTCAGCCGTTCCACGAGCGACGTGGCGAGGCGCGCGACCTCCCCATCAGGATCTTTGACCGCCTTCTCGAGCTCAACCTTCGCGGCCTTCCCGAGCTCTTTCAGCTTCCGCGTCGCCTCCTCGCGGACCACCACGTCGCCGGATCGGAACTTCTCGATGAGCTCCCGCACCGAATCCTGGGGCGCTTGCGCCAACAGGACGATCACCAGCGCGGGGTAAAGCGTCATGGAGGCACGATTATAGTCCGCCGGTGGACCTCGGACTCTTCGGCCTCGGTCCTCGGCCTTCGGACATGGGCCTTTGGACTCTTCTCTTTCTTGTGCATGCGTTATGTCCATCTTGACTCTGCCGGGCTTCGTGATACCATCATCTAACAACCCTTTCCCGAGGAGCCGTCTGTAACCGATGGCGACCAGGAACTTCATCGGGCTGGACGTCGGGACCCGTTTCGTCAAAGCCGTACAACTGACGGACAACAACGGGACCTTTTCGGTCACCGACTTCGCCTGCAAGGAAATCGGGCCGGACATGTCTCCCGCCGACGCCGTCGCGGAGCTCTTTTCCAGCCGGAAATTCAAGACCAAGCGGGTGGCCACCGCGGTGTCCGGCCGCTTCGTCTTCGTCCGGTACATCAACATGCCGGTGATGACCGACGAGGAGCTGGTCAACGCCGCCAAGTACGAGCTCGGGAAGTACATCCCCGTCGAGGTCGACGAGGTCCTCCACGACAGCCAGAAGCTCGAGGAGCTCCCCGTCTCCGAGGGCCACGAGGCGGAGATGCGCGTGCTGCTCGTCGCGGCCAAGCGGACGTTCATCGACGAGCACGTCGCGATGCTGGAGCAGGCCGGACTGCAGCCGGCGATCGTGGACGTCGATTCCTTCGCCCTCGGCAATTCGTACGAGCTGGGCGGCGCGGCCAATCCCGACGCGGTCCGGCCCGGCAAGCTCGTCGCCCTCGTCGACATCGGCGCGACCAAGACGAACATCAACATCATGAGCGACAACGTCTCGTACTTCACGCGCGAGTTCTACAAGGGCGGCGACGACATCACCGACGCCATGAGCAAGAAGCTCGGCCTCGAGATGAAGGACGCGGAACACCTCAAGCGCAACCCGCAGGGCGAGGAGCAGAAGGTCCTCGAGTGCGTGGGCGGCGCGATCGAGGACATCTGCCACGACCTGAACATCTCGATCGACTACTTCGAGAACCAGTACGACCGCAAGGTCGACGAGGTCTTCATCGCCGGCGGGGCCTCGCTCACCCTGGGGCTCGACGAGATCCTCGAGAAGACGGTGCAGAAGAAGGTCTGGAAGTGGAATCCGGCCCAGTACCTCGAGCTCAAGCTGGAAGACGCCGACAAGGAAGAGCTGATCGCCAAGGCGCCCCTCTCCGCCATCGCGCTGGGGCTGGCGTCGCGGATCCGAAAGGACTGAGGGGAACCGGGAACCCATGATCAAGATCAACCTGCTGCCGCTCGACAAGCGGAAGACCGAGCGGACGCCCCTCAAGGGCGTGGGGCTGATGATCGCCGACGCGGCGATCCTGGGCGTCGTCGTCATCCTGGTCGTCATCCACATCATCTGGAACGGGAACCTCAAGGCCCAGATCGAGGCCAACAAGAAGACGATCGACAGCCTCGCGGCCGACGTCAAGGAGCACGACAAGCTGGTGGCGGAAGTCCGGCAGCTCACCAACGAGAAGAACGACCTGGACAAGGTCACGGCGGCGCGCCCCTTCATCTGGTCGGAGGTCATCGACGGCATCTGGGACTGCGTCGCCAAGCACAAGCGCGTCTGGCTGGATGACATCCAGCAGGCGGACGGCAAGATGATGGATTCGAAGCTCAAGGCGCTGGACTCGAACACGCCGATCACGGGAAGCAAGCACGGCGTCCTGCTCAAGTGCCACGTGGGCGGCGTCGACGTGCGGGCGCTGACCGCGTTCCGCCGCGAGCTGCGGGAGCACCACACGCTCTCCCGCTACTTCCCGGTCGTGAACTTCGACGTCTCCTACCGGAAGGCGGACCAGAAGGAATTCGCCGAAAAGTTCTCGCTCGACTTCGAGGTGTTCCTGGTGAACACGGGGCAGACCACGGAGAACACCTCGCCCGCGACGGCGGGAAGGAGAGCGCCATGAGCGAACGGCAGATGACGATCCTGCTGTTCATCGTCATGGGCGGCATCATCCTCATCGGCGGAGGCTGGCTCTACTACCTGCGCTTCCAGGAAATGGCGCAGCTCGAAGAGGACCTGGCCAAGACCGAGCGCGACCTGAAGGAGGCCAGGGACAAGTCCGCGAAGCTCCCGAAGCTGAGGGAGGAGAAGAAGTCGCTGATCGAGAAGATCGAGCAGATCCGCAGCCAGATTCCCCTCTTCAACCCGAGGGAGGAGAACGACCAGTTCGCGGACCTGGTGGGCTCGCTCGAGAAAAAGAGCCGGGTCAATCTCACGGACGTGCGCTACTCCGCGGTCCGCACCGGCCACGGCGGCGAGGCGCTCCCGGCGTCCATCTTCCGGGCGCGGTACGAGCTGAAGGTGACGGGCGGCTTCTTCCAGCTGCTCACGTTCATGAACCTGCTCGAAACGGAGCGCCGCTTCCTCGTCGTGGACAACATCAAGCTCCTCTCCGGCAGCGCGGCGGACAAGCCGGGCGTCGCGCCCGTGCGCGAGCTGCAGATGAACCTCTCCACGTTCATGCAGCGCCCGACGCCGACGCCCGTGGCGGCCGCCGGCCCCCCCAAGCCGCTCGAAAAGCCGGCCGAGCTGCCGCCGGAAGAGCGGAGACCGTCGACCCCCATCCCGGACTAGGGGATCGATTCTCGATTCTGGATTCTCGATTCTCGGAGTCCGCCCACGTCGGATGTGCCAACCGGCTGACTGCTGACTACTTCCAGCTGATGTCTGAAGTCTGAAGGCTGATAGCTCTCAGGTTCAACAGATCTGCATCTTCACTCAGTGGGCATCTGTTGAATAAATCAGCCGTTCATAGGTGTCCGCCTGCTTCGCGAGATACCGCACCGCGACCGCCGAGGACTCGGGCGTCGTCGTCTTGAGGGGCCGCGTCGCCGTCACCACGAGGTGGCCTCCCTCGATGGCGAGGCACCCGTGCGGCATTTTCGCGTTGATCTCGAGCGCCATACGGGCGCGCTTGTCGTCGACCTGGCCCGCGTCGCCGATCATCGACGTGTAACGGACCATCGCGTCCTTGCCGTCCTGGAAGGGCGCCGCGTAGACCTTCTGGCTCCTCCCCTTGGGCTGGGGAATTCCGATCCCCCATCCGCCGCCCGCGGGCGACGGGGACCAGCCCTCCGTCTTGCACATCTTCGTGACGAGATCTTCAAGCGTCATTGGGGGTTCCTTTGGCTCGGATCGGGATTATAGATTCCGCGCCGCGGAATCCAAGGATTCGACCTGGACCGCGAGGCGGTCCCCCGCGCGGACGACCGCGCCGCGCGCGACCCGCCACCGCCCCAGGCGGAGCTCGACGGCGGCTTCGGCGGACCGGGTGAATTCGAGGAGCGCCCCCGGGCGCAGCGTGCCCAGGTCGCGCAGCGAGATCATGCGGTCGGCGAGGACGGCGCGCACCTCGACGGGCACCTCGGGGACGCCCGCCGGGGGACGGCCTCCCGCGACCCTCACCAGCGAGGAGGGGGATCCCTCGGTGCCCGCGGCCTTGAGAATCTCGACCGCCGCCTTGCCTCCCATCGTCCCCGGCCGGCCGGAATACTGGGGCCGCTTCGAAACTTCGATCGTCACCGGAGGGGCGGCGTCGCCGCTCCAGACGAGAAGATCCCCGGGGGCCAGGCTCCGCAAATCGCCCAGCCGCAGCGAGGCGAGCGGGAAGCGGGCCGCGATCTCGATGTCGACTCCCTGGCCGGCTTGGGGTTCCGCGGCGGGGCGCGCCGGCGCCCACTCGAATCGCCCGACCGGCAGCGCGACCAGGATGTCGCCGAGCAGGCCTTCGCAGAGGATCTCGAGGCCCAGGAGAACGCACGTCCCCTCCGGCCACGGCTCGCGCGCGAGCTGCGCCGCCGGAGCCCACCGGATCGGAGGAGTGACGAGCGCCAGCGCCTCGAGAATCGCCTCGAGCGCGGGAGTCACGAGTCCGGCTTCAAGTTCGCGCAGGGGGCGGTCCGGAGGACGGGTCAGCCGGCCTCCGCCCATCGCGCGCTCGAGGAGCGCAAACGCCACGGGCGGGGACGGATCGATGAGCGCATCGCCCGCGCGCGCCGCCAGGGAACCGGCGGGACGATCCTCCAGCAGCTCGGCGATCGTCGATTCCGCGGGCTCGAGGAGGCGGACTTGCACGGGCGCGTTGAGGCACTGCTTGCAGACCCGGGCGACCGCCGGAAGCTGAGGTTCGCACCGATCGCGGATGCGGGCGAGGTCGGAGGCCAGGAGCCGTCGGGGTTTGCGGAAGTCCCAGGCTTGGACGGCGGGCCCTGAAGGAGAGCGAAGCGCACCCTTCAGGGCATGCTTTTCCTCGGGGTCCCGGATGGCCGCCAGGAGGGCGTCGATTTCCTCGCGCGAGAGGATCGAATCCGATTCCACGTCCCCTCTCCTTACTGCGAAGGCGGGCTACTTCTCCACGACCGGCTCCCGCGGGTTGCCCGCCGCGGTCCGCTGCATCATCGAATCCAGGTACAGCGGATCCTCGTTCAAAGCCTTCAATTCGGCGCGCATCCGACCCTGGTCCGCCTGGATCCGCTCCAGTTCCGCTTCTGTCGACTTCAACCGCCGATGGAGGGCGGCGTTCCGGCCGTGGGCGTCGACCGCCTTGACGACCAAACTGACTCCCAAGACCGCGGCCAGCGCTCCCCACAGGAGCGCCCGCAAGGGCGATTCGGTCTTGGACCCGCCGTCTGTGTTCATTCTAGGCTTCCTGGGATCCCACTCGCAATGCCGCCGATTCTTCGTACCGCAGCACCTCTGCACTTCCGCGCCGCAGCACCTCAGTCCGCACGGTTCCACCCCCTTGACAGTGGGGTTCCCGGATGGACTAACTAAACGGTTGTCCCGGCCGCTCCGGCCCGTTCTTATATCGGTAGGCCCCTGCGGCGCCTTGATTATGATCCTGTTCCTCACCGCCTACGGCCGCAAAGAGGTGCTCCTCTTCAGCGTGTTGTGGCTCTCCCTGGGCTACTTCTTCTGGATGCTCCACCCCGCCGTGGCGGCCCTCCCCCTCCTGGGGCTCGTCTTCACGCTTTCCTTCTTCCGGGATCCCCGGCGGCGCCCACCCCCCGGCGAGGAGACCCTCGTCTCCCCGGCCGACGGCCGCGTCACGGACGTCACGGAAATGCCCCCCGGGCGCGACATGGACGAACCCTCGGTCCGCGTGGGGATCTTTCTTTCCGTGTTCGATGTGCACGTGAACCGGACCCCGTGCGCGGGGGTCGTGAGATCTACCCGTTATACCCCGGGGGAGTTCCTCGACGCGCGCCATCCCGAGTGCGCCCAGCGAAACGAGCGTAACGATATCCTGATAGAACGACCCACCCTCCAGGACCGGGTGCTCGTGCGCCAGATTTCGGGCGCCATCGCCCGGCGGATTGTGTGCGGCATCCGGGAGAACGACGTCGTAGAGAAGGGACAGAGGGTCGGAATGATCAAGTTCGGATCGCGCACGGAATTGTACGTCCCGAGCCGGTCTCTTGCCGAAGTAACGGTGAAGGTCGGAGACCGCGTCAAGGGAGGAGAAACGATCATTGCTCGAACCCGCACGGCCAGGATCTAGGTTCGCCGCCTCGCTCCGCCAGCGCCGCCCGCGCGTGCGGACGGTGGCGATTCTCCCGACGCTGATCACGCTCGGCAACGCGGTCTGCGGCCTGTTCGCCGCCATCGCGATCGCCAAGGGGATGAGCGCGATCGGCGATGCCGCGAGGATGGCGGAATTCGAAAAGGCCGCCTACCTGATCCTCGTCGCCATGATCTTCGACGCGCTCGACGGGAAGGTCGCGCGCATGACGCGGACCGCCTCGAACTTCGGCACCCAGCTCGACTCGCTGTGCGACTTCTTCACGTTCGGCGTGGTGCCCGCGTTCCTGACCTACGGACTCTGCCACGACGGGGCGTTCGGCTACCGCGTGGTGCTCGTCGTCTCCGCGTTCTACATGTGCCTCGCGGCGACGCGGCTGGCGCGGTTCAACGTGGAAACGGGCACGGATGAGAAATACCACCGCGAGTTCACGGGCCTTCCGACGCCCGCCTCGGCCGGCGTGGTCGCCACGATCGTCATTCCGTGGGTGGTCTTTGAAACCAAGTGGCCCGCGGCGGCCAACGTCAGCGCGTTCCTGAAGGACGCGCTCCCGGTCATCATCTTCGTCCTGGGCATCCTCATGGTGTCGCGCGTCCCCTACCCGCACTTCCTGAACAAGCTGATGCGCGGCCCCCGGCCGTTCGTGACCTTCGTCGAGATCGCCGTGATCGTCCTGCTCGTCGTGCTCTTCCACTATTTCGCGCTGTTCCTCGGCTTCATGGGATACGCCGTGATCGGGCCCGTCTTGTGGGCGCGCTCCCGCCTTCTCCGGCGCGGGCCCGCGAAGGCCCGGGGCGCCCCCGCGGAACCCCCGGCGGGAAACCCCCTCTTCTGATGCCGCTCGCGTACGTGGGCCTGGGCTCCAACCTCGGCGACCGCCGCGAACTGATTCGCGAGGCGCTGAAGCGGATGGGGCGCATCGACGGCGTCCGCGTCCGCAAGCGCTCGCGCATCATCGAAACCGAACCCGTGGGCGTCACCGGCCAGCCGCGGTACCTCAACGCCGTGGCCGAGGTCGAGACGCGCCTGGAGCCCGCGCCCTTCCTCCGGAAACTCCGCGCCATCGAGCGGTCGCTCGGGCGCGTCCGTCGCGAACGCTGGGGGCCGCGCACGATCGACCTGGACCTCCTCCTCTGGGGCGACCGGTCGGTGACGACGCGCGGCCTGACGGTGCCCCACCCGAGGATGGCGGAGCGCCGGTTCGTGCTGGGGCCGCTCGCGGAGCTTTGCCCCGGGCGCCGCGTGCCGGGCACCGGCCGCACGGTCCGCGGACTCTTGCGCGCCGTGAAAAAAGGCGGGACGCCATGATCCGCTTGATCGAGACGATCAAGGACATCCGGAGCTTCGTCGACGCGGCCCGCGGCCGCGGCGAGAAGGTGGGCTTCGTCCCGACGATGGGCGCGTTCCACCTCGGCCACCTCAGCCTGATGCGCCACGCGAAGAAGGCGACGGACGTCGTGATCGTGAGCATCTTCGTCAACCCGCTCCAGTTCGCCGCCGGCGAGGACTACGACCGCTATCCCCGGCAGATGGCGAAGGACCTGCGGATGGCGGAGAGCGAGAAGGTGGACGTCCTCTTCGCGCCCTCGGTGGCCGAGATGTACCCGAAGGGGTTCGCGACGTTCGTGGACCAGAACGACCTGCCCGCGAAGATGTGCGGCCTGTTCCGCCCGGACCATTTCCGGGGCGTGATGAGCGTGGTCTCCAAGCTCTTCAGCATCGTGAAGCCCGACTTCGCCTTCTTCGGGCAGAAGGACTACCAGCAGTACCTGATCATCAAGCGGATGGCGACCGACCTGAACCTCGACGTCGACGTGCGGGTGCTCCCGACGGTGCGCGAGGAGGACGGCCTGGCGATGAGCTCGAGGAACGTCTACCTCGGCCCCAAGCAGAGGAAGGACGCGACCTGCCTGCACCGCGCGCTCCAGCGCGCGGAGGAGCTGATCGGGGCGGGCGAGAGCAGCGCCGCCCGCGTGGCCTCCGAGATGAAGCGCGTCATCCACCGCGTGAAGGGCGCCCGGGTCGATTACATCGCCATCGTCAATTCCGACACGCTCGAGCCCGTGAAAGAGATCAAGGGCAAATCCCTGATCGCTGCGGCTGTGCGAATCGGAAAAGCCCGGTTGATCGACAATATTCTCGTTTAGGGAAAGCGCTCAGCTGACCGCTTTCAGTCGTCAGCGTCCGAAGCCGTCAGCGATCAGGGGTCAGCCCAAGGCCGGAAGCAGGAAGCTGGAAGCTGGAAGCACACCATTGCGCCGCTCCGTCATCGAGTGCCCCGCCAAGGTCAATCTCTACCTCGACGTCATGGGAAAGCGGCCCGACGGCTACCACGACCTCGTGACGGTGATGGCTCCGATCACGCTTTTCGACACGATTTCCGTCGAGCCCGCTCGACGGGACTCGCTCGAGGTCGAACCGGACGGCGCCGCCCCCTTGGGGTCGCAGAACTCCGTGCTTCGCGCGCTCCGGGCGCTCCGGCGGAAGCGCCGAGTACCCCCGGTGCGCATGCGGCTGAAGAAGCGGATTCCGTCCGCGGCCGGACTGGGGGGCGCCAGCACGGACGCGGCGGGCCTGATTCGCGCGGCGAACCGCAGGTTTTCGCTCGGCCTGGACGTATCGGAAATGGAGTCGATCCTGGCCTCGATCGGATCGGACACCGCGTTCTTCGCGCGGGGCGCGACGGCGCTGTGCACGGGCCGGGGCGAGCGGGTCTTTCCCTTGTCCAAGGCGCCCTCCCTCGAACTCGTGGTCGCGTGGCCCGGGACCGAGAATCCGACCGGGGAGATATTCAAACGGTTCAATGATTCATTGACGGGGGACCCGTCTAGAGTCATAGAATTCGCATCGGTGGTGGCGGTTGGGGATCCCGGCCGGGTCGGGCGGTCTCTCGTGAATCGCCTCGAACCGGCCGCCTTTGAATGGAATCCCCGGCTGAAGCGGGTCCCCGCGGCGTTGCGGGCGGCGGGGTTGGCCGGGGCGCGGATGACGGGCAGCGGGTCGGCGTTCTACGGAGTCGCCTCGGACCGGATGCAGGCGGATCGTGCGGCGCGCCGGATGGACGGGCGCGTCTTCCGGGTGCGCACGATCGCGCCTTAGGGGGGCTTGATGGAAGTCACGGAAGTTCGCGTCAAGCTCACCGGGGGGCGTCCCGACAAGCTCCGCGCCTACTGCAGCGTCACGTTCGACAACGCCTTCATCGTCCGCGACATCAAGATCATCGAGGGGCCGCGCGGCGAGTTCGTCGCCATGCCGTCGCGCAAGGTCGGCGAGCGCTGTCCCGAGTGCGGCACGAAGAACCACCTCGGGTCGAAGTTCTGCAACGAGTGCGGAAGCCGCCTGCCCGAGGAGCGGAAGAGCGGCACGACGCGCCGCCACGCGGACATCGCCCATCCGCTGCACGCGGACGCCCGCGCCGCCATCCAGGAGCGGATCCTGAAGGCGTACCGCGAGGAGGTCGAGCGGTCGCGCATCCCGGGCTACCAGCCCACGAACATCTCGGATCCCGACTCCGAAGACGCGCCGACTCACGCGACGTAGACGCCAAGACCCGAGCGAAAACCCGAGCGGTAAGTCTAGAGTGAGGTTCTCTCGCCGCTCATCTCTTCGCTCATGTCTTCGCTCTTCTCTTTGCTCTTGGGCTAGCCGAGCTTGGCGTCCATCGTGATCTTCGTGTTCAGCAGCCGCGAGATCGGGCATCCCGCTTTCGCGTTCTGGGCCGCCTTCTGGAACGCACCCGCGTCGGCCCCGGGGATCTTCGCCGTGACGTCGAGGTGAACCGCCGTCACCGTCCACCCCGCGTCGAGCTTCTCCATCGTCACCGTCGCCGCCGTCTGGATGCTCTCCGCCGTCATGCCCATGCCGCCGAGCTGGCCGGAGAGGGCCATCGAGAAGCACCCCGCGTGCGCCGCGCCGATCAGCTCCTCGGGATTCGTTCCCACGCCGTTCTCGAATCGGGTCGAGAACGAGTACTGGAGATCCTTCAGCGCCCCGCTTCCCGTGGACACCTCGCCCTTGCCGTCTTTCAATCCGCCCTTCCACACCGCGCTCGCCTTGCGAATCATGTCGCCTCCATTTCGTGGACTCCTTGTAACGAAGTCGCAGGTCGATTGTCGAGCCCGGTAAAGACGTTTTCCGTTTGCCGTTCGCCGTGACGTCGGCCGTTTGCCGTTTACCGGCGGACGAGGAACGGTGAACGTAACGGCGAACGGCAAACGGTGAACGGTCTTCAGTGCCATCCCCACCTTGGACGAGATAGACTGGGAACCCCATGGCCTCCAAGAGCGGTTCAAAGGCGGCGGGCGAGCTGCGGAAGATTCCGTCGGTCGACCAGCTGACGGTCTCCCCCGCGGGCGAAGCGCTCGTCCAGCGCCACGGCCGGGATCCGGTCGTCGCCGCGGTGCGCGAGGAGCTCGAGGCCGTGCGCGCGCTGATGAAGTCGGGCGGCGCGCCCTCCGTGGCGCCCGCCGACCTGCTGGCCGGCGCCTTGAAGCGCCTCGAAAGCCAGAACGCCCCCCGACTCTGCCGCGTGATCAACGCGACGGGCGTGATCCTCCACACCGGCCTGGGCCGGGCCGTGCTCGCGAAAGCCGCGCTCGACGCGATCGCCTCGGTGCAGCGCGGGTATTCGCTGCTCGAGACGGAGCGCGAGTCGGGCGAGCGGTCGATCCGCGAAACCCACGTCGTGACCCTGCTGCAGAAGCTCACCGGAGCCGAGGCCGCCACGGTCGTCAACAACAACGCCGGGGCGACGCTCATCGCGCTGGCCGCGATGGCCCAGGGGAAGGAAGTCATCGTCTCGCGGGGCCAGCTCGTCGAAATCGGCGGATCGTTCCGGATCCCCGACGTGATGGAGCAGAGCGGCTGCAAGCTCGTCGACGTGGGGACCACGAACAAAACCTACGTTTCCGATTACGAGAAGAAGATCGGACACCAGACCGGCCTCCTCCTGAGAGTCCACACGTCGAATTTCCGCATCGTCGGATTCACGGCGTCCCCGACGCTCGAGGAGCTCATCGCGCTCGGCAAGAAGCACGGCCTGCCGGTCATGGACGATCTCGGTTCCGGCGCGCTCGTGGATATGGGGCTTTTCGGAATCCAGGGAGAGCCGGGGGTCGCCGAATCCGTGAAGGCGGGCGCGGACGTGATCACGTTCAGCGGGGACAAGCTCCTCGGCGGGCCGCAGGCGGGAATCCTCCTCGGCTCCAAGAAGTGGATCAGCCAGATCCGGAAGAACCCGCTGTTCCGGGCGCTCCGCGTCGACAAGCTGACGCTGACGGCGCTCGAGGCGACGCTGAAGATCTACTTCGACCGCGAGCGGCTCATGAAGGACATCCCCATCCTCGCGATGCTGGGGATGGCCGCCGACGAACTCGAGCGGAGGGCGCTCGACCTGGCCGCCAAGCTCAAGGCGGTGCCGGGGGTTTCCGTCGAAATCCTGGACGATTCGTCCGAGGTCGGCGGCGGTTCGGTTCCCGCCCACGCCCTGCCGACCAAAGTGGTCGCCCTCCGGGTCGGGAAGACGCCCCTCGCGACGACCGCGGCCGCCCTCCGGATGAACGAGCCGAGCATTTTCGCCCGGGTCCAGCGCGACCGGATCCTGTTCGACGTGCGGACGCTGCTCGAGGGCGAGGCGGACGAGATCGCGGCCGCCGTCGCCAAACTATAGGAAGTCCACCGTCCCCGGTCCCCCGTCCCCAGTCCGCCTCACGGTCCGGCGTCCCTCGTCGAACTCTGGACTGACCGTGGACCATGGACCGGGGACGGGCGGTGGACCGGGGACTGGGGACGGGGGACTTCACTCCCGTTTTCTGCTAAATTGATCTCCTCCACCCCGCCGAAATCGGGATACACAGACCGTGACAACGAATAAGGGCGATCTTCTCTTCGGCCGCATCGCCGTGCGCGAAGGGCTCCTGACCCGGGAGCAGCTCTACGACTGCCTCACGGCGCAGGAGCGCAATCCCGCCCGCAAGATCGGCCAGATCATGGTGGCGCGGGGCTACCTCAAGCAGGCCGACGTGGACCGCCTCCTCGAGGTCCAGGCCCGCGCCCTCGGCGAGGTCCCCGCCGCGCGAGGCGCCCTGCTGGGCCGGATCCTGATCGACCGCGGACTCGCGACGGAGTTCCAGGTCAACGAGTGCCTGAGGATGCAGGGCCGCCTCATCGACCTCGGCATCACCCCCCTGCCGCGCCTCGGCGAGATCCTGGTGAAGCGCGGGTACATCAAGCGGGACGCGGTGGAGACCGCGCTCCAGTTCCAGAACCTGCTCTTCTATTCGTGCCCCGAATGCGGGGCGCGGATCGACGTCGGCGGCGGCGGCGGCGCCAACTACACGTGCGCCAAGTGCGGCGCCGAAGTCCCGTTCCTCTTCGCGAAGATGGCGGCGTCGGTGCACGAGGCGCTCGAGACCTCGTCGCGCGAGCTCGGCAACGACGTCCCGGAGGAGGTCCGCCGGGCGGCGTCGAATCCGGCGAGCCACTTCGGGCGCTACATCCTGGTGAAGGAGATCGGCCGCGGCGGCGCGGGGATCGTCTACCGCGCGTGGCAGAAGGAGATCAACCGGGTTGTCGCGCTCAAGCTGCTGCCGCACGAGAGCGACACGGCGAGCGGCGTGAAGACGCCCTACGGCGACGCGGAGGACGTGAAGCGGATCTACAACGAGACGCGCGCGCTGGCGGAGCTCGTCCACCCCAACATCGTGCCCATCCTCGACTTCGGCCTCGTCGACAACCACTTCTACTACACGATGAAGTACATCGAAGGGGCGACGGTCGACCGGCTCCTGCGCGACGGCTTGGCGACGCACACGACCCGGCTCGTGGGCCGGCGCGAGCAGATCCTCGCGCCGCCGCCGGAACTCGTGGCGGGGCCCGAGCGGCGGCTGACGATGACGTCGGTGGCGGCCATCATGCGCGACGTCGCGCGCGCGGTCCATTTCGCGCATGAGCGCGGCGTCTTCCACCGCGACATCAAGCCGTCGAACATCATCATCGAGCGCTCGGACGGGCGGCCCTACATCATGGATTTCGGCCTCGCGAAGCTGCGCCACCTCGGGGACAGCGCGTACGTGATCGGCGTCGTGATGGGCACGCCGCACTACATGCCGCCCGAGCAGGCGTCCGGCGACATGGAGAGCGTGGACAACCTGAGCGACATCTATTCGCTCGGCGCCGTGCTCTACGAACTCGTGAGCGGAGCCTGCCCGTACTTCGGGCGCAGCGCCGACGACGTGATGGAAAAGCTCCAGCGCGAGCCGCCGGAACCGCTCGAGATGATCGCGCCCTCGGCGCCCGACGCGCTGAGGTACATCGTGAAGCGGGCGATGGGCCGCCACAAGGTCGACCGGTATCCGACCGCGGGGGAGATGGCGGACGACCTCCAGCGATTCCTGGACGGCGAGAAACCCAACGTGGGCACCACCGAGACCAAGTCGCTCTCGATCTGGGATCGATTCAAACAGCTGCTGCCCTGAGAACCCCTTCGAGCTCCGACAAATCGCGGATGATGGCGGTTCCATTGAGCGCCGGAGGGGGCCCGGCCTTGCGCCACAGGAAAACGGGACGGATACCCATCCTCTCCGCCCCGCGCACGTCGTCCTCGACCTGGTCGCCGACGTGGACGGCTCTCCCGGGAGAGACCCCGGCGCGGTGAAGGGCGACGTGGAATATGTGCGGGTCGGGCTTCCGCGCCCCCGCTTCAGAAGACACGACGATGAAATCCACGAGGGCGTCGAGACCCGTCCCCTGCGCGATATGGCGCAGGCGCGTCGACCAATTGGAGATGACGCCGAGCTTGAGCCCTTGCCCGCGAAGGTCCTTCAGAACGCCTTCCACTTCGGGATAGAGGCGCCACAGGCCGGGTTGACCGAACCGCTCGTACAACCGGCCGTACCAGGCTTCGGCATCAAGGTCGCGCAATTCCGGCGTCGCGCCGTGGACGCGGAGCACGATCGAGCGCCACATCGCGGCGTCCTGCTCGTCCGACGCCGGTGCCCCGATGGATTCCGCGGCGAGCGATTTCTCGTTGTCGGCGAACACCTTCGAAAACGAGGCGCCGAGCAACCCCGCGTCGACGCGCACGCCCAGCGAGCCGGCCTCCTGGGCGTAGATTTCCCCGATCGACGGATGCGCGTGCAGCAGCGTGTGGCCCGCGTCGAAGAAGACGGCGCGCAGGTTCACTTTCCGGTCCTCGCCCGGATCAGAACGTCGTCGCCCAGCCGCTCGACCCGGACCTCGCGGAGATTCAGGGCCTCCGCCATCCGGGACAACCCTTCCCCTTCCACGGGCGTGACCGCGTCCCGGCCTCCCGTGATCTTCGGGGCGACCACGACCAGCACCTCGTCCGCGAGCCCCGCCTCGAAGAGGCTGGCGTGCACTTCGCCGCCCCCCTCCACGAGGATCGAGTGGATTCCGGATCGCGCCAGCTCCTCGAAGACGACGCGGAGCTCGATGGCCTCGAGGCGGATGACCTGGACGCCGGCGCGCTCCAGCTTTCGCAGTTTCGCGGCGGGCGCGGAATCGGTCACCGCCACGAGGGTCCGCCGCTCCTTCGCCGTCCGCACGAGCTGGGACTCCAGCGGCAGCCGGGCGTTCGAGTCGAGCACGATGCGGATCGGGTCGCGCTTCCCGCCGCGGAGGCCGGGATCGTCCCGAAGCGCCGTGTTCGCGCCCACGAGGATCGCCTGGTAGTCGTCGCGCAGCCCGCGGACCCATCCGCGGGCCTCGTCGCCCGACACCCAGCGCGAGTCGCCCGTCCGCGTCGCGATCTTCCCGTCGAGCGTCATCGCCCACTTGGCCGCGACGTACGGCAGCCCGACCCGGTGCGCCTTGAAGAAGCCCCGGTTGAGGTGGACCGCCTCCTTTTCGAGCGTCCCCGTCCGCACCTTGAGGCCGCGCCGGCGGAGGATCTGCAGGCCCTTGCCGTTGACGATCGGATTGGGATCGCGCACCGCCGCGACGATCTCGCGCACGCCCGCTTCGATGATGCGATCGGTGCAGGGCGGCGTCTTTCCGAAGTGCGGACACGGCTCGAGGCTGACGTAAAGCGTCGCGCCCCGGGCGCGGGCTCCGGCTTTCTTCAGGGCGTCGACTTCGGCGTGCGCCCCGCCGAACCGGCGATGCCATCCTTCGGCGATCACCTTCCCCGCGCGCACGACGACCGCTCCGACCATCGGATTGGGTTCGACCGAGCCCAGGCCCTGGCGCGCGAGTTCGAGGCACGACCGCATGAACTTCTCGTCGGCCGGACGGCGGGTCATCTCAGCTCGCCGAAGAGCGTCAGCGCGGTCGACCGGGTGATCTCGACCTCGACGAACCGGCCGCGCACGTCGCGCTCGGCCTCGAAGTGGACGATTTGATTGGTGTCGGTGCGGCCCGCCTGCCGCTTCGGATTGTTCTTGCTCGGCCCGTCGACCAGGATCTCGAGCCTGCACCCGACGCGCGCCGCGTTCTTCTCGCGGCTGATGCCTTCCTGGAGCGCGAGGAGCTCGCGGTTCCGGCGGCCCTTTTCGAGCTCGGGCACATCGTCGGCCATCTCCGCCGCGTCCGTTCCCGGCCGCGGCGAGTACTGGAAGACGAAGGCGTTCTGGAACCGGACGCGGCGCGACAGTTCGAGCGTCGCTTCGAAATCCGCGTCCGTCTCGCCGGGGAATCCGACGATGAAGTCGCTGGCGATCTCCACTCCCGGGACGCGCTCGCGGAGCCGGTCCACGAGGGACAGGTACCGGGCGACGGTGTAGCCCCGGCGCATGCGCTTCAGCACGGCGTCCGACCCCGACTGCGCGGGCATGTGAACGTACTTGCAGGCCTTCGGAACGTCGCGCAGCGCCTCGATGACCGGCTCGCGCATGAACGACGGATGGGACGTGATGAAGCGGATGCGGCGGATGCCGGAGACGTCGCTCACGCGGCGGAGGAGCCCGCCCAGGTCGATCGCGGGCTTCAGCCCCTTGCCGTACGAGTCGATCGTCTGGCCGAGGAGCGTGATCTCCACGACGCCGGAATCGGCCAGCCGTTTCACCTCGTCGACGATCGTTTCGGGAGTCCGGCTCGTCTCGCCCCCGCGGGTCGTCGGGACGATGCAGAAGGCGCACGAGAGATCGCACCCCTCCATCGCCTTGACGAAAGCCTTGAACGGCGTTTCGCGGGCGGAGTCGACGTCCGCGCCGTCGATGAACTCGTCGTCGCAGTCCTCGACCGCGATGCGGCGCAGGCCGGTCCGACGGATTTCCTCGACCAGCCGCGGGATGGCGCCGAACCGGCGCGGACCGACGATGAGCTGGACGTGCGGCAGCCGGTCGAAGATCCCGTCCTTGAGATTCTGCGCGGCGCACCCGACGACGCCGACGATCGCGTCGGGCCGGCGGCGCTTGAGGCTCTTGAGCGAGCCCGCGTTCGACATCGCGCGCTCCTCGGCATGCTCGCGGACCGAGCACGTGTTGAAGAGGAGCAGGTCGGCCTCGTTCCGGTCCTCGGTGAGCTCGTACCCCTCCTGCCGCATGCGCCCGGCGATGAGCTCGCTGTCCAGGACGTTCATCTGACAGCCATACGTCTCGATCCAGAGGCGCCGGGGAAGGCTCATAAGGGGTGACATTCTACTAGAAACCGTTGACCGTTCGCCGTTTGCCGTGACGTTTACCGTTCGCCGTTGGCAGTTAAGAACGGATTCCTCATAAACGCTGCGGCTTGGACACGTCCGCCCGCACTCCGGGAGGAATGCAGGACTTTCGCAAGCTGCGGGTATGGCATCTGAGCCAAGACGTTGCGGACCAGATTTACGAAGTCACGGGCGCTTTCCCTCGAAGCCAAGTC
>DASTON010000126.1:0-3905 GCA_035762525.1 Planctomycetota bacterium
GTCGAATTCAGTCTTCGCGCCCCCGATCCACGTCTCACTTTCGAGACCCATATGGACGATGACTATACTTCAGCAACGCGGGATTCGTCCAAAATTGAACGGGTCAGCGCTTCTTGAAGGGCTTGAAGCGGCCGAGGGCGAGGGCCGGCTTGCCGTCTTCCGCGGTGATTTCCAGATTCAGGACCGCCACGGGCTTGTCCTCGGCCGCGAGGGCGAGCATCGGGCAGTCGTCCATCCTCAGGCGGATCTCGCTGTAGTCGAGTTTCGAGAGCTTCTCGCACGCCTCCTTCACCGCGGCCTGGTCCTCCGCGATCTGCTTCTTGGCGCTTTCGACGAGGCCGTCAAAGACGCACCGCTTGGCCACCTTCTCGATTTCGGCGAAGCGGACCGCCTTCTCTTTCTTCGCCTTGATCTCTTCGAGCAGGCTCTTCACGGCCGCCCCCAGGCCAGGATGGAACTCCGAGAATTTCTCCATCGCCAGCGCTTTGGACTCCAGGCCTCCAGCTTCGGGCTTGAAATCAAAAGTGAGGAAGGAAGTCTCCGCGCCCTCCACGTAGACGAAGCTCCTGAGCGCGGCTACCGGCTTGCCGTCCTTGTAGAAGTGCAGCTCGAACTCGAAGCCCAGCGACGAGAGCTTCTTCACGCCGGCGTCCGCGAGCCCCTTGCGGACATCGGTCTCGCTGTGGCCCTTTGCCATCGGCCACGGCTGCCACGCCTCGGCGGGAGCCGTCCCCTTCAGAAACTCCGCGGAGCCGGCGTCCAGCTTCTTGGCGAGTTCGGGAAACGGCGCCAACGGCGACTCTTGGACCGCGAGAAGAACGAGCAGGGGCCAGAGTTTCATGGCAACAGTATAGACTTCGAGGCGTGGACCATCTCACGTTCGGCCTGGCGTTCGCCGCCTACGTCCTGCTCGCCGCGGACGTCGCGGCGCGGGCATGGGGAATCCGGAAACGCGGACTCACGTTCATCCTGGCGGTCGTCCTGACCGCCCACGTCGCCCTCGTGTGGGGCCATCGGTTCGGCTGGTCGATCGAGTGGGCGCTCGCCAAGGGGTGGACGGGATTCGTCGTCTTCCACGCGGCTTACGCGGCGATCGTGGCCGCCGCCGTCGCGCGCGAGCCGTGGGCCACGCGGCTCCTCTTCGCCGCGTTCCCCGTCGCGAGCGCCGGCGCGATCGGCGCCGCCTTCAAGTACGACTACGTGAACGGATTGAGGTTTCCCCTGCTCGCGGTTCTGGCAATCGCGATCGTGGCGGCGGGACTGGGCTGGAAAAGACGGCTTAACGATTCGGCGGCTTGAGGCGCCGCGTGGAGTTGCCGCCGCCGTCGACTGGACCGGCGGGACCGCGCAACCCCTGCAGGATCCGCGTCGTGACGGGGCGCTGCTGCTCGGGCTTGAACTCGAGAGACGAGAACCCCTCCATCTGCGACTTGATGTCGTCGATGAGCTCGCGCGGCGTCTGGTAGCGCAGCGCCTTGT
Organism: Planctomycetota bacterium; assembly: GCA_035762525.1. GTDB lineage: Bacteria > Planctomycetota > MHYJ01 > MHYJ01 > JACPRB01 > DASRJF01. The sequence continues at coordinate 1,480 of DASTON010000126.1, forward strand.
CCTTCGTCATCATCCGCTCGATGAAGTAGTGCAGGTGCTTCGAGAAGCGGCGGTTCTTGATCTCGGTCGAGTTCAGCGCCTCCATCACCTGCTTCGCCATCACCTCGAGGCTGTCCCCGCCCGCGAACGGCACCTGGCCCATCACCATGTGGTAAAGCGTCGCGCCCAGCGAGTAAATGTCCGCCCTCGCGTCGAGGTCCGACTGACCCTTCGCCTGCTCTGGCGACATGTACTGCACCGTCCCGCTCGTCGTCTCGGCCGCCACGCCCGGCTTCCCCACCGGTTTCGCGAACCCGAGATCGAGGAGCTTCGACTTCCCGTCCTTCAGGAGCATGATGTTCCCGGGCTTGATGTCGCAGTGCACGAAGCCTTGGCCTTGCAGGTACGCCAGCACCTCCGCGGTCTGAAGTGCGATCTCCACCGCGCGCGTCTCGGTGAACCCGCCGTCGCGGTCGAGCGATTCCAGCGCCGTCTCCCCCTCGAGAAACTCCATCGCAAGAAAGACCAGCGGCCCGCTCTGGCCGTGCGCGAACCCCTTCACGAGATTCGGGTGTTCGAGCTTCACCAGGAGCTCGGACTCGGTCTGAAAACGCTTGAGCGCCTTGGGATCCGCCGCCTTCGACGGGTGAAGGATTTTCAACGCGACCTTCCGCCCGGGCGGCTTCGTCTCCTGCGCCAGGAAGACCGTCGACGTCCCGCCCGTCCCGAGTTTCGCGACGATCTGGTACCCCGGCACCGGCTCCTTGGGATTGGGCGCCGCGGCGAGCACCCGCCGCGTCGTCGTGGTCTGCCCCGAGACTTTTTCCGTCTTCGTCGCCGACGTCAGCTTCTTTGCCGCCGCCACGAGCGCCGCCGACTGCTCCTCGGTGACCAGGCCCCGGGCCATCGCGATTTCATCGACCCCGTGCATGTCCTCGGCGGGCTGGGCGGCGAATTCCTTGAGGCACGCCTGGGCGGCCTCCGTCGTCATCAGCTTGTTCCGGACCGCCAACGCCAGGAAGATTTGCTCGTACGAACCGTTCGCCATGTTCCGACGATGGTAACCCCATGCAGGAGCAGGGTCAATCAAGGGAAAAACCCCTGAGCTTCCAGCTCCATGCCCCGAAGCTTCCAGCTGGGCTTCAAGCTTCAGAGCTCCAAGCCCACAGCTTCAAGCCCCCAGCATTCCATCAAAGAAGCTCGCGGCTCGAAGCCGGGAGCTGCGGGCGAGGTCGCGCGTTGCGCCGACTTCTCTCGTCGTATAGGATGACGGCGTCGTTCAGAGACCGGTCAGGCGTTCGAGCAGTGGAGCCAGCCGTGATCCAGATGGAGCTGAACAAGATCATCATCTCTGAAAACACCGCCCAGCAAGTCATCGTCCTGAAGGAGACCTCCGGCGCCCGCGCCTTTCCCATCGTCATCGGACTCTCCGAAGCCATTGCCATCGACCGCAACTTCAAGGCGCAGAAGACGCCCCGCCCGATGACCCACGACCTCGTCGAAAACGTCATCAAGGGCCTCGACGCCCGCCTCGAGCGGATCGTCGTCACCGACCTGAAGGACCGCACCTTCTACGCGAAGCTGATCCTGCGCCGGAACGGGAAAACGGTCGAAGTCGATTCGCGCCCCAGCGACGCGATCGCCGTCGCCGTGCTGATGAAAGTCCCGATCTACGTCGAAGAACGGGTTCTGGACGACGTGGTTGCGGATCCTTCGACCGAACCGCCCGATCTCACGCCTGACGAAGACGACGAGGAGTAGACTTCAGACTCCAGACTGAAGACTACGGCGGGGGGGGAACCCTGAAAGCTGATCTGAAGTCTGCAGTCTTCAGTCTGAAGTCTCTCCCTCCTCAGAATCGGCTCAACAAGATGATCAGCTGGCCCGCGTAGTTCAACAACAGGTCCTGGCGGCCGTCCCCGTTCATGTCCATGTAACTGATCCACTTCGGCAGATTGTCCCGGTCGAGGGCGTACTCCGCCGCCACGTCCTTCTCGAAGTCGATCACCGGACGGTCCGACGCGGCCCACCTCACCTTCCCCTTCCGCACCTCGAGCTTCGACGTCTGCGGGTTGTAGATGACGGCGTCGGGCCGGCCGTCGCCCGACAGGTCGCCCGGCACCTGGAACATCGGCCGCGTCGCTCCGCTCCGCTTCTGGATGTCCTCGATCGGAATGTGGATGTCGAACGAGTGGACCGGCTGCTCGGAGTACCCGCTCTTCTCGAACTGCCAGACCTCGTACGTCACCGTGACATCGCCCATGAGGCGGTCCACGCCGTGCTTGATGAGGTCCGTCCGGAGCGCCGACGTGAGCACGTCGAGCTTCCCGTCGCCGTTCATGTCGAGGAACGACGGGTTCAGGCTGACTCCCTTGATGGAGAGGCGCCCGTCGGGCATGAACTTCCCCTTGCCCGTGCCGAGGTGGTAGTAGATCTTCGTCCCGATC
>DASTON010000127.1:0-8281 GCA_035762525.1 Planctomycetota bacterium
GGAGTCGGGGCGTGTCCGGTTCCTGGACTGACGGCCGCACGAACAAAGGGCACCATGGGGCTCCTCACCTTCAGCTTCAACGTCACCCTGGACGGTTGCGTCGACCACCAGGAGGGAATCGCCGACGACGAGACACACGCCTTCTTCACCCACCTCATGGACGCAAACGGCGCGATGCTGTGGGGCCGCGTCACCTACGAGATGATGGAGAGTTACTGGCCGGCGGTCGCCCGCGGCGACGTAGAGGCGCCGTCGGCGCTTCGCGAGTGGGCGGTCAAGCTGGAGGCCAAGCCGAAGTACGTGGTGTCGTCGACGCGAGAGGACTTCCCGTGGACCCACAGCCACCCCATCGCCGGCGACCTGCGCACGGGCGTGCAGAAGCTCAAGGATGCGACCCCGGCGGGCGTGCTTCTCGGAAGCGGAAAGCTCGCGACCGAGCTGGACCGGCTTGATCTGATCGACGAGTACAAATTCCTCGTCCACCCCAGGATCGCCGGCCACGGCCCGACCCTGTACCAGGGCGGGCTGCCCAGCACACGACGGCTCGACCTGGTCTCGGCGAAGCCGCTCCGCAGCGGCGCGGTCGCCCTGCACTACCGGCGCGCGCGCTGACTCAGAGCAGCCCCCTCTCCGGGCCACACGGGGAGCCATTCGACTCGGCTCACTTCGTTCGCCTCGCTCATGACGAGCCCTTCGACTCGCTTCGCTCGCTCAGAGCAAGCCGCGCAGGGGTCCGTCCAATTCCAGGGGGTTTGAACCTCGCGGACTCGAGAGCAATTCAGATCTCGCTCATGGGAATCAGGACCGCGCAGATAATCTCCCGGTAGAAGGGAGCGCGACCCATGAGGTTTTCGCGGGTGTTCGTCCCGGCGCTTCTTCCGGTCCTCCTGGCGGCCTGCTCGCCGGATCCCCTGCACTTCGAGGGCAGGGACACCCGCACCTTTACGCCGGACCTTTGCCTGGCCTTCGATCTGATCCCGGGACCCGTCCCGCCGGATAAGGCCGGAGGCCCCTCCCTGCAGGCCCGATCCTCCCTTGCGGTCGAGCTGGACTTCGCGTCGGTCCGGGGAAAGTCCTCGCAGGACGTCCCCGCGGGCGAGAACCCCGAATTCGATGGCACGACATTCCCGGGGCCCACGCGACTCCGGAGCGAACTGTCCCTGATCAAATCCACCGCGGTCATGCGGGGCGGACTCCATCTGGGGTGGAACCTCTGGCTCGAAGCTCGACTTGGAGCCGGCGCCGTGTACCGCTCCATGGAAATCTCCTCCGAGTCCCGCAAGGAGCACGACTCGCGCTGGTCCGGCGGGATGGAAATCGGAGCGGGAGTCCACTGGTACCCTCTTTCCTGGGGAGGGGTCTTTGCGGAATTCTCGGGCTGCGAAACGTCGGGGAGCGGAACGGAACTGAGCACGGACGTTTCCGATATCGGAGTCATCGTATCGCCCCGCCGGGGCGTCGAATTCACCGGATCCTGGCGCCGATGGACCTACTTGGAGTCTCCCACGTTTGGGTCCGACATCGAATACGAGCTGAAGGGCCCGATGCTCGGCTTGAAGCTCGTATTCTGAGACCCTCTGAATAGGCCCAGGTGGGTTTGCCATCTCAGGCATCTCCTGAGGTGGACTCCGTTACTCGAAGACGGCAAGGACTGACTCAACCGTAATCTGAGCGAGCCGGCGTACCTCGGCAGCTGTAGTTGTCAGAGGGGGCATCACGACGATCACGTCTCCCAGCGGGCGAAGGATTGCTCCGCGCTTTCGCGCCTCCAGGATCACGCGATGCCCGGTTCGTTTCTCGTAGGGGAACGGCGAGCGCGTCTTGCGGTCGGCGACCAGCTCGATCCCCGCCAGCAGTCCTCGCTGACGGATCTCCCCCACGTGGGGATGGTCTTCCAGCGGGCGAAGTCCTTTCCGCAGCGCTTCGATCTTGGGCGGCAGTCTCTCAAGGATGCGGTCCGCCTCGAACGCTTCGAGCGTCGCGAGCGCCGCGGCGCAGCCGATCGGATTCCCCGTGTACGTGTGGCCGTGGAAGAGCGCGCGGCGGTCCTTCACTTCCCCCAGGAAGCCCTCGAAGATCCGCTTCGTCGCGAGTGTCGCTGCGAGCGGCAGGAATCCACCCGTCAGGCCCTTCGATACCGCCATCAGGTCCGGACGCACGCCGTCCTGCTCGCATGCGAAGAGGGTCCCCGTCCTCCCGAAGCCGGTCATGACCTCGTCGAGAATCAGGAACGTGTCATTCTTCCGGCAGAGCTCCTCGACGGATTTCACAAACCCCGGCGGCTGGACGATCATCCCGCCCGCTCCCTGCACGACCGGCTCCAGAACAACTCCCGCGACCTCGTCGCCGTGGCGCTCGAGGAGCACGCGCAACTCGTCGATGCAGAGCGCGGCGCAGCCCTCGAGTGTCGACGCCTTCGGGCAGCGATAGCTGTAGGTCGTCGGCGCCTTCAGCGTCGGAAAAAGGAGCGGGCGGTACGCGTTGAGGAATACGTCGACGCCCCCGACGCTCATCGCGCCGGCCGTGTCGCCGTGGTAGGCCTCCGACAGCGAGATGAACTTCGTCCGCGCGGGCCGGCCGGTCTGCGCCCAGTACTGGACCGCCATCTTGAGCGCGATCTCGACCGCCGTCGAGCCGTTGTCGGAGTAGAAGACGCGGGCGAGCCCGCGCGGCGCCTTGGCGAGGAGCTTCTCCGCGAGCTGGATCGCAGGAACGTTCGTGAGCCCGAGGAACGTCGCGTGATCCAGTTTCTTGAGCTGGCGGGCGATCGCCTTGACCACGCGCGGATTGAGGTGCCCCGCCGCGGTGCACCACATCGACGAGACGCCGTCCAGGTAGCGGTGATCGTCGAGATCGATCAGCCACGATCCTTCCGCCCGATCGATGACCGGGAAGTCCTCGTCATCCCAGGCGGAGTGCTGAGTGAAGGGATGCCACAGGACTTTGCGGTCCCGAGCCCTCCACTCAGCGCTTCGGGAGGGCCGCGACGAGCGCATCGACCTGCTCCTCGTTGTGAAGGGCTGTGACCGAGATCCTCAGGCGGCTCGTCCCCTTCGGCACGGTGGGCGGCCGGATCGCGGGAACGAGGAATCCCTTTTCCCACAAGTCGCCCGCGACCTGGAGCGCGCGCTCTTCCGAACCCAGGACGACGGGAAGGAACGGCGCGGGCGACTCGCGGACGGGGTAGCCCAAGCCGCGGACGCCCTCGGCGAGCCGCTCGCCAAGCTTAAGGACGCGCCGGCGCGCGTTATTCGAGGCGCGAACGAGCCCTACCGCCGCTTCTCCCGCGGCCGCGACCGCCGGAGGAGACGCGGTCGTGTAGATGAACGACCTCGCGCGCGACTCCAGCAGGCGGATGAGATGGGCGGAACCCGCGACGAATCCGCCGATCGACCCGGCCGATTTCGCCAGGTTGGCCGTGCGGGCCGCGACTTCGACATCCGCCAGCTCCACCGCGCCTCGCCCCTTCTCGCCCAACACTCCGAATCCATGCGCGTCGTCGACAATAAGCTCCGCCCCATTGCGATCCGCGACCGCCCGAAGGGCGGCCAGGGGCGCGAGATCGCCGTCCATGCTGAAGACCGTGTCCGTGAAGATCAGTTTGCGCGGCGAGGTCTCCGCCGCCAGGATGCGCCCCGCCTCCCCGGCGTCTCCGTGCGGATAGATCTGGACGTTCGCCTTCGACAAGCGGCAGGCGTCGACGACACTGGCGTGATTCAGCTCGTCGGACAGGACCAGCGTGTCGCTATCCGTAATTGCCGCGAGCAGTCCCGCGTTGGCGGCCGACCCCGACGAGAAGACGAGCGCCGCCTCGGTTCCCACGAAACCGGCGATGGCGCGCTCCAGCTGGCGATGAAGCCCGGTGGTCCCCGCCAAGAGCCGCGAAGAGCCCGCCCCCCAACCGTACGCTTCAACTGCGGACGATGCGGCTACGCTGATCCGGGGGTCCTGCGAGAGCCCCAGGTAATCGTTCGAACAGAAGGAGAGGACTTCGCGCCCCCCGATGGTGACGAACGGGCCGCGAACGCTTTCGACGACCTTGGGCTCGCGCAGAAGGTGCGACGTAGCCAGGTCGACGATGGCCCGGTTGATGTAGTTCTCAAACCACGACATGGACGCGGAGTGTACCTGACAAAGGACTCAGGAGTCAGGGTTCAGGGATCAGGTCCGGAAGGTTTCAGCCGTCAGGGATCAGGCCCAGCGAGGAAGGACTCAGTTTACGGATTGCAGAATGCGGGCTTCCGCCCTGACAGCTGAACCCTTCTGAACCTGACTACTGATCCCTGATCCCTGAGCCCTTTTTCTTGCGAACCGGGAATCCTCGGGCCAACTTGTTCAAGTCGGCCAGCATGTGGTGATTCGTGAGATCGCGCTGAAGCGGCGTCACGGATACGTAGCCTTCCCGCACCGCGTGCGCGTCGGTCGGAATGTGCCCGTTCTCCGTCAGGGGCCGCTTCTTGTAGTTCCGCTCGGGCGTGCCTTTGATCCAGTAGTACGTCCGGCCGCGCGGATCCTCGCGCCGGTCGAACGCATCCTGCCACGGAACCCCTTCCTGGCGGGTCACCACCGTGCCCTTGATCGCGGTCGCCGTTCGAGAAGGCACGTTGATGTTGAAGGCGACGGGCGCGGTCTTGTGCTTGGGGAGAATCCGCTCGATCAGCCGGCGCGCGAGGCGGGCCGCCATCGACCAGTGCGGATCCCGGCTCGCCTCAAGCGACACCGCGAACGACGGAAATCCGTAGAGCGCCCCTTCCAGCGCCCCCGCCAGCGTGCCGGAATAGAGGATGTTGTTGCCGCAGTTGAGCCCGAAGTTGATGCCGCTCACGATGACGTCGGGGGGCTCGTCGAGGAGCTCCACCAGGGCCAGCTTCACGCAATCGGCCGGCGTGCCGTCGACGGCCCAGGCCGTCGCGTACGGATGCGCCGCGGGGCGCACCATGAGGGGGCGGTAGAGCGTGAGGGAGTGGCTGACGCCGCTCTGCTGGCGCTCGGGGGCGACGATGAAGATCTCGCCGAGCGACCGCAGCTCCTTCTCGAGCGCGACCAGCCCGTCCGCGGAGATCCCGTCGTCGTTGGTCAGAAGCAGACGCATGGGCGCCTAGTGTGGCATCAGAAGGGGTTCGGAGGGAAGTCCTGAGTCCGGGGTCCGTGGTCCTACGTCCAATGTCGGTCGAAGTCCGAAGCCAGGAAGTCCCAGGTCTGGCGGCAAACCGGATGAGGTCCGGGAATCCGGACTTCCGGACTTCTTGGCTTTGGACCGCGGAAGACCTCGGACCTCGGACTTCGAACCAAGGACAATGGACTCTTAGGTCGGCTCTCCTTGGGAACGGGCCAGATAGGCTCTCAGCCGGGTGACGAGCTTCGCGTGCAGCTGGCACACGCGCGATTCCGAGAGGCCCAAAATACGGCCGATCTCCTTGAGAGTCAAATCGTCGTAGTAGTACAGGCTCAGGATGTTCCGCTCCTTCGTCGACAGCTTCTTGTGGCAGAACTCCAGGAAGTCGCGCTTCGCGGAGTCGGAGAGGGGGCCTTCGACCCGCGGGTCTTCCATCACGTCGACGCCGAGCGGCTCCTGCTCCTTCTCGAGCGGCCGGTGGACGATCGGGATCATCGACGCGCCGCTCACCTCGCGGTGCAGGCTGTCGAGCTCCTCGATCGAGATCTTCATCTCGCGCGAGACCTCGACGTCCGTCGGCGCGCGCCCGAGCTGCCGCTCCAGCTTCACGTACGCGGCCTCGAGCTTGTTGGAGCGGGCCCGCGTGAGCCGCGGCACCCAGTCCATGTTGCGGAGGTCGTCCAGGATCGAGCCCCGGATGCGGCCGACGCAGTACGTCTCGAACTTCACGCCGCGCGACATGTCGAACTTGTCGATCGCGTCGAGCAGTCCGAACATGCCGGATCCGCACAGGTCCTCGACCTGGACGTTGTGCGGCAGGCGCTCAATCATCCGGTCGGCCACGTACTTGACGATCGGCAGGTACTCCTCCGCGAGGATGTTCCGGATCGCCACGTCGTGGCCGCGCTTGTACTCGGTCCAAAGGCGCGCCATCTCTTCCTTCGGACGCTTGGTCACCAGTGCCATGATGGATTCCCCCTCTCTCCGACCTTCGGAGTGCTGAAGTGCTGCAGTGCGGAAGTGCTGCGGCAGGAAAACTGCGGCACCGCAGCACGGCAGGACTTCAGCACCCCGAAGGCGCCATTACCGTTATTTCTTCTCTCCCTCGTCCCCTTCGTTCTTCGCCGCCTCCACCAGCTTCCCGAAGATCAGCCAGCCCAGGAGCAGCCCCGCCGCCCCCGCCAGCACGGCCCGCACCAGCGTTCCGCCGAGCGGCACGCCGGTCGCCACGCCCGCGACGGTCACCGCGACCGCCGCCGCGGCGCCCAGCGCGGCGCCCCCCTTCAGCCCCATCGCTCAGCGACCCAACGCGTCGAGCAGGCGCCGCACGAAGCTCACCCGTTCCCCGCCCGATTCGCTTTTCGATCCCGCCGCGATCCGCGCCGCGAGCTCGCGCAGGCAGCGGCTCGCCGGCGACGACGGGTGCTCGAGGAATACCGGCCGGCGGCGGCGCACGGCCTGCGACACGTGCGGATCGTGCAGGATGTAGCCGAGCTCCGCGACGTAGGCGTTGAGCAGCTTGTTCGCGGTGACCGCGATGCCGTGCGAGAAGCGCCGGGCCTCCTCCGCGTTCTCGGCCATGTTGATCACAAGGCCGAGGTCGCCGTGGTCGCCGCTCATCGCGATGAGCTTGATCACCGCGTAGGCATCGACGACGGCCGTCGGCTCCGGCGTCGTCACGATGAGCACCTCGTCGGCCGCGGCCAGGAACGACGTCGTGTTGCGCGAGATGCCCGCGCCCGTATCGCAGATCACGAAGTCGGCGTCCGCGCAGAGCGCGTCCAGCCCGGCGACGAGCGCCTGGCGTTCGGCCTCGCCCAGGTTGGCGAGCCGCTCCACGCCCGAGGCGCCGGGGACGATGCGAAGCCCGGGGGCCGCCGTCACCATCACTTCCTCGAGCGACCGGCGGCCGGAGATGACGTCGGAAAGGTTGTAGCGCGCCGTCAGGTCGAACAGGATGTCGGCATTCGCGAGCCCGAGATCGAGATCCACGATCACGACCCGCCGTCCGGTCGCGGCCAGCGCGAGCGCGAGATTGACGGAGAGGTTCGTCTTTCCGACCCCGCCCTTCCCGCTCGTGACGGCCAGCACGCGCGCCGTGCGCCGGCGGAATCCGGAGATCCGGCGCAGGCCTTCCGCCTGGTCGCGGACCGGCCCGCGTCCCGCGTCGGCGGGGACGATCTTCCCGAAGTCGCGGCGGGCGATCGCGGCCGGGTTCACAGCGAGTCCTCCCCGAGGATCAGCGAGGTCATGCGATCGCTGTCGGCGATCTCGATGTCGCGGGGAATCTCCTGGCCCGTCGTGATGAACGAGAGTCGCTTGTCGACCTTGGAGAGGACGTCGAGGACGAGCCCCACTTTCATCGCCTCGTCGAGCTTCGTGATGACGATCTTCGAGAAGCCGCACGGCGAGAAGCGCTTCGCGGCGTCCACGAGCGTCTCGGAGCTCGTCGTCGAGCTCAGGACGAGGTGCACCTCGTCGGGCGACGCCGCCTTGAGCGTGGCGCAGAGGTCCTCGATCTTCTCGTCGTCCTTCTGGCTGCGGCCCGCGGTGTCGATGAGGACCAGGTCGCGATCCGCGAATCCGGCGACCGCTTCCGTCATCTCGGGGCCGGTGCGGCACACCCGGACGGGAACTCCGACGAGCTGCGCCACCCGCTTGATCTGCTCGGACGCGGCGATCCGGTACGTGTCGTTCGTCACGACCGCGACTTCCTGGCCGCGGTAGGCGTAGATCGAGATCAACTTGGCGATGGTCGTCGTCTTCCCCACGCCCGTGGGTCCGATGAACGCGACCTTGACGCACCGGCCCGGGTGCAGGGCGATCCCGTCCGCGCACTTGATCGACGCCTTGACCGTCGCGCGGATCGCTTCCCGGATCGCGGCCCGGTCGTGGAGCGCGGCCGCCGAGAGGCGCTCCGTGATCCGCTGGAGCAGGGAGCGCGCGAGGTCGTCGGAGACGCGGGCCGTCGAGAGCGCCGCGAACTCCTCGTGGAGCTCGGGCGTGGCCGAGGTCAGGGCGGCCGCGCGGGCGCGGCGCGCGATCATCGCCTTGATCTCGGAGATCTCCTTCTGGAGCTGCTCCGGCGTCACGGATTGCGGCGCGACGCCCTTCCGGATCGTGGGAGGCGACACGGGAGGAGACCCGTTGGGGTAGTCGCGCACG